>CAMJFV010000204.1 GCA_946405045.1 uncultured Bacteroidales bacterium
ATTAGAGGCAACGCGTCGGCAGAGTATCTATCCATTTATCATGAGCGACTATCTGCACAGACATTGAATTGCGGTTCTCCATCATCGGATTTCCTTTTGAATATCGACAAGAATAGTATAGAATTAGATAGCTCGACGGTGGTGCGTCTGGAAAAACTTGAGTTTTCTCCATACGTGAAACTCGACAAAGGAGACAATTTCGGTTTGACAATCAAACTTAATAAAGACAGATTTCCTGCCGATAATTTGTTCTCTTCTATTCCACGAGGTTTGATGCCAAGTTTGGAGGGAATAAAAGTTGAAGGAGACATAGATTATCATTTATTGTTCAGTTTTGATATGGACAATATTGATTCTTTGCAGTTCGCATCTTCGATGAAAAAGTATCCAGGCTTCAAGATCACGAAGTTCGGCAACGTCGACCTCAGGAAGATGCAGGATACATTCACCTATTTAGCATATGATCAGAACGTGCTGCAACGCAAGATATTGGTGAGTGAGACGAATCCAAACTACCGTAAGTTGGATGATATTTCCGTCTACTTGAGAAATGCGGTGCTATTTAGCGAGGATCCAAGTTTCTTCCGTCACCGAGGATTTTTGGAAAGTGCGTTGAGAGAAAGCATGATCAAGAATATCAAGGAGAAGAGATTTGCGAGAGGAGGAAGTACAATCTCGATGCAGCTTGTGAAAAACGTATTTCTAAACCGAGAGAAGAAACTTCAGCGTAAGGCGGAAGAGGCTATGATCGTGTGGCTGATTGAAAACAACGCGCTTACATCAAAAGACAGAATGTATGAAGTCTATCTCAATGTGATAGAGTGGGGACCAAACGTGTATGGAGCGGCTGAGGCAGCTAAGTTTTATTTTGGTAAAGAACCGTCAAAACTGACTGCTGAAGAGGCAATCTACCTTGCGATGATCATCCCACGTCCGAAGAAATTCAAATGGTGTTTCGATGACGAAGGCAAACTACGTGATTCATACGAGCAGTATTTCTCTACAATATCAGGTAGAATGCTGAATGCGGAAATCATTTCGGAAAAAGAGAAAGAAAAGATATCTTGCAAAAATGTCGAGCTTACCGGAGATGCCGCTAAGATGTTGAAGAGTGGCGCATCAGTGACCACAGAGGAAGAAGATGACGTGGAAGAGGCGGAAGAAAAACCAAGCATCTTTAAGAAACTCTTCAAGTTTAGAAAGAAGGGAAAATGATGATTGGCATGGGGGACAATAAGGGAAGGCTATGAAAAGTTTGTGATAAAATAGTTTTGCAAATTTGCATATGTTGGAATATTTTGTAAAATTTGCAGAAAATTTGGTTTAGTAACATTAAAGAAATGAAAAAACAAAGTTTTGTAGCGAATCCTTTATACGACAGCGTGTTTAAGTTCATGATGGAAGATGAGCAAGTAGCGCGTACGTTGTTGTCAGCATTGTTGAAGAAAGATATTGTCAGTGTTGAGATGCGTCCGAATGAGTACTCCAACGCCAACCAGGATAATGACCGTATATCAATATTTCGTATTGATTTTGGAGCTCTTGTTAGAGAGAAAGATGGCAAGGAACATTTGATCTTGATTGAGGTACAGAAGACGTGGCGCAGCACAGAGATTTCTCGTTTCCGCCAATATCTTGGAGTTCAGTATGAGAATAAAAGGAATCTGGATGTTAATGGTAATTCTTTGCCTATAGTGTCTATTTATATACTTGGACATAAGGTCGGCAAAATCAAGGAGCCGGTCGTTTATGTTAGTCGCAAGTATTTAGATTATGATTCAAAAGAGATTACAGAAGGTGTGCCAGATCCATTTGTTGAGAGCCTTACTCATGACAGCATAATTGTACAGGTCCCTTATCTAAAAGGAAAGGCTCGGAATAGAGTAGAAAAATTGTTATCGGTATTCGACCAGACTTATGTTCAGGATGGGGATCCTCAATTTGTTTCTGTGTCTGACCGAGATATTTCAGAAGATAAAGATATGGAAAGAATCATCAATCGACTTGCAAAAGCAGCCACAATCTCAGATATTCGTATGACTATGAATATCGAGGATGAAATTTATTCTGAGTTGGAGAACTTAGACACAAAGATTCTTTCCCAGAAAAAAGCATTAGCTCAGAAAGATAAGCAGTTGGCACATCAGGAAGAGCAGCTGGCACATCAGGAAGAGCAGTTGGCGCATCAGGAAGAGCAGTTGGCGCATCAGGAAGAACAGTTGGCACATCAGAAGGATATGCTTCGATACACAATCAAGATGCTTGTGGAAAGTGGCAAAACTCTGTCGGAAATTGCTGATAATCTACATCTTGATATCGAGGATATTAAAGAACTGATGTGAGATTGTAAAGGCAAAAACAGAGACTGAGGTCATCACCGGAACGGTTTTCAAAAAATAGAAATAAGACGGTTATTTTTGTATGACATAAAAAAAGACAGCGACTCTCTAAGCCGCTGTTTTTTTGCATATCATCATTTTCTCCGACGTTATATGATCTCGGATCATTGCCATATCGTACTTTATGCAGCTCCACACATGATGTCATTTTAGTTAATCGTTTGTTTGTCTTCTTTTTCTGTATTTGTTTGCCGCCTTATTATTATTTGTTATTATTTCCTTTGCATCCATCATTTTTTCCATTGATTTTTATATTTTTGCTTTTGTGAAACGAGTTGTTTCAAATATAGTATGCGGAACATGATTTTAAGATTAATTACAATACTTTATCTAACATTTGCATTTTGCGGCTTGACATCTGCTGTTAAGCATGTTGACTTGCGTAATAATGTCAAAGAGGTGCATTATAGCATTGCCCAATACACTACTGTCGACGGAATGGGAAGTGACAGGGTTTTTGACTTGATGCAGGATTCTCATAAAAATGTATGGATCGCCACGGATTTCTCTCTCGACCGTTTTGATGGCAAAACTTTTCATCACTATACAAAAGACAAATACACTGAATTGCAACGTAATGATTTGAGAATTGTGACTAAGTGTGTGATCAATGGAAAGGAGGAGATTTTTGTCGGTTCTTGCAATGGCCTTTGTATGAGATATGATGAAACGTATGATAAATTTATAGATATCAAACCTTTAGAGTACGAAACCAATATTTATAAAGAGCCACATCAGTTTAAGGTTTGCAATGATGGCAACTGCTATATGTCTACCGTGGATGGCTTTTATAAATATGATGGTGAACGCTTCACACACGAGTTTGACATGTTTGAGCCAACTCGTAAAATGTTTATTCTGGATTTCTTTGTTGATGATCGCCAACGTTTCTATTTCGGTGATATCCAGAATTTTACTGTTATGGACAAGAGCGGAAAGGTTATCAAGAAATATTCGGAATCTGATGGATGTTCAGGTTTGGTTTTTAAGTTCATCGAACTTCCTGGCTCACGTCTTGCTGTTATCAGCAGTGGCTCTGTCATTCAGGTACTCAACATTGGAGGCGACAGTTTGGAGATAGAATCTGTTGTCAAACTTCCGTTTCTTTCCACATACGATGTTTTCCTTGCGTCTGATGGCAAACTATATATGGCCACTGACGGTGATGGACTATGGCGTGTCGATACTGATTTGAATGAGAAATCTGTGGTCGAGCATATCCTTTCTTATGGAGAACAACCTAAAGAGTTAAGCAAAATCTATACAATTATGCAGAGTGCCGACAATGATATTTGGCTCGGCACACAGATGGGTGGTGTCTTCCGTCTTTCTCTTGACAGGGAGAAGGGTGTGAACTATTCCACTGATTTTGGTTTGGATAATTTTGTCGTTTCTGATTTCTTGGAATTCCCTAACGGTGATATCTTTATGGCTACCGATGGACAGGGAGCTTTTATCCTCGACAATAAATTTCAGGTTAAAAAGAAAATCTCGTTGACTTCAAACAATGTCCTGCGTGCGGAATGGAATAAACGTGGCAAGATTTGGCTTTCCACTTGGGGCGACGGTATTCTTGAAATGGATCCGTTAACATTCAACACTAAGGTCCTTGAGTTTGAATATCCTGAGATGGTGCGACCTAAATGTGTCTACTCTGTGGCAGAGACAGAATCAGGAGAAATTTATCTCTGTACGGCAGGAATGGGTCTGTGGATCCGACGCACTAACGGAAAATGGGAGCCTGTGGATATGCGTGAAGGAGACTATACGGTAGAAGACAATTGGGTTTTCAATGCTTTGGAGACTCCTAATCATAATGTTTGGGTCGTCACTTCTAATTCGATAGCGTTGATTAAAGATGGAGTTTTGAAGCATGCGTTGCCTTGTGTTGTGATGGAAAAGACTCACAATCCTATCATGTTTGCGGATTCTAAGATTGATGGATACGGAAATCTTTATGTCGCAACGACCCGTGGTATAATGGTGATCATGGAGTCGACTCTGGAATACAAGATGTTGGATTATCTCCCGTCTTCTTTGGATTTCAGATCTATAGAGAAGAAGAACGACGGTACATTTGTTTGTGCGACGTCGG
>CAMJFV010000205.1 GCA_946405045.1 uncultured Bacteroidales bacterium
GACAGTTTGCCACAGCCGTACTAAGAATCTAAAGGAGATCACTCTTCAGGCAGATATCATCATCGCAGCGTTGGGTTCACCAAAGTTCTTGACTGCTGATATGGTAAAAGACGGTGCTGTGATTATCGACGTCGGCACAACTCGTGTACCTAGCACACAGACAAAGTCGGGATTCAAGTTGACAGGAGATGTTGACTTTGAGAACGTCGCACCTAAGTGCAGCTTCATCACTCCAGTGCCAGGTGGTGTCGGACCAATGACTATCTGCTCATTGATGAAGAACACTCTTCTTGCAGGTAAGAAGGCTATTTACAAGTAATTGTAATTAATTCATAAACATCTATGGCTTTATTTTACGCACCCGATATTCTGTCAACACATAAGCTTGATGAGGAGGAATCCAATCACGCTATCAAAGTGTTGAGAATGAAAGCTGGAGACTCTCTACAGATTGTCGACGGCAGGGGAGGGTATTATGAAGCGAAAATTTCTGATCCCAACCACAAGCGTTGTGGAGTGGAGATAGTGGAGGCTGTTTCTGAATTTGAAAAGCGTCCCTACCATCTTCATATAGCGATCGCACCAACCAAGAACATCGAAAGATTGGAATGGTTTGTGGAGAAGGCTACAGAGATAGGCATAGATGAGATAACACCGATTATATGCGAGCATTCTGAACGAAAAGTAGTGAAGAAGGATCGCTTGGATAAGATCGCTGTTTCAGCGATGAAACAATCTAAAAAAGCATACTTGCCGGTCATCAACGAGCCGGTAAGTATGTTTTCTTTTGTCTCTCAATGTAAAGAGACACAGAAATTCATTGCTCATTGCATGTCTGATTCAGAAAGGACAGATCTGTCTTCGTCGTACAAACCAGGATCTGATGTCGTGGTGTTGATCGGCCCAGAGGGAGATTTCAGTCCGGCTGAATTGAAGGAATCTTTGAAATATGGATTTGAGCCAGTTTTGATGGGACAGTGCAGACTTCGTACGGAGACTGCTGGTGTGGTAGCTGTCCACACTGTTGTCTTGTTGAACGATATGGCTAAATAATCATATTGCTGAATTGGAATAAAACTGTTTAAAGTATGGGTTTGGAGACTAAAGATGTTTTGATTGATGTGGCACGTACGTTGTTTGCAACAAAAGGTTATGCAAACACATCGATGAACGACATTGCCAATGCGGCTAACAAAGGTCGTCGAACGCTTTATACTTATTTCAAGAATAAGGATGAAGTGTTTTATGCGGTTATCCGTGCAGAAACTCTTACCCTACGTGATTATTTCAAGCAGTTGTTGACAAATCCAGCCAAACCACCGATGGACAGACTAATGGATTATATCTATGTCCGATTGGATGCGGTGAGAGATATAGTGATACGAAATGGCGGACTGACAGCAGAGTTTTTCCAGAATCAAAATTTAGTAGAGCGAGTTCGACGTCGTTTGGATTTCAGTGAGCGAAATTATTTGCGTTTGTTGCTTGAGGAAGGAAAAGCCGCTGGAACGATAGATGTAGCAGACCCTGCGTTTTCAGCATTGGTTTTGCAAAGTGCGTTGAAAGGTATGGAACTGCCATATATCCGTGGAGAATTCGCATTAGAGATCGCCAAAAAGAAACATCTGCTTTTGGACTTCCTTAGAAAAGGGTTTGAGGCAAAATAGGATTATAGAACTACGAAATCATATTAGATTTGTAAATGATTGAAATCCATTGATAAATTGTAAAGACGGAGGTGACTCCGTCTTTTTTGGGTTTAAAATGGGAGAACCTAATCTGTGTCGCTGTTAGAAAAGAAAAACGATTTAGGTTTAGATTATTCAAGAATAATTATAATTTTGCTACAAACTAAAATAATGTAGTTTAAGAAACAGAAAAAAGAATTATATACATATTAACATAGCAGCATCGGCTATCATTGTGGTCGTCAAAGAAAGGAGCCTAGGAAACTATTTTTCTCTGATAATACCACAGCAATGATGGTTGGCTTTTTCGTGTAGGTAGATGCCGACGGAATTGACCAATCCAAGATATAACGATAGAGGATGACTTGCACCCGTATGGGTGTGGGCATTATTCTTATATCTTGGAGAGGTCAGAGAAATCCTAGGCTCCACCTCAGACGACCATAAGAAGGCTCACACCTTCTTTATGTCTGGAGGTATACTCGATATAAAGCCACACTTGTATCCAATATTGCTCAGATAGTTCCATCGAGATGCTGGAAATATCTGATTTTTTTATGTCAAAGATTTACGACAATATAGGAGACGGCCAAAAGTTTAAGGAAATCCTTCAATCTGCTATAGCAGATGAGAATATTAAAAGAATGGATTTTTGCGTAGGTTATTTCAATCTTCGAGGATGGGATTTTATTGCAAACGAGGTAAATGAGTTGGAAGGCGATTGGATTTATGAGGGAGAAGATAATGACAATCGAGTTTTTAGGACAGTAAGACTTCTTATTGGTATGCAACGAGCTCCAGAAGAGATTATTCGAATGAAATATCGCAAAAATTTTTGGATAGATTCAGACTATGTGCAAAAGTGCAGACGTAAAATTGCTGAGGATTTCAGAAAACAATTACTGATAGGAAACTCTACGGCTCGTGAAGAAATTACGCTGAAAATATTATGTGAACAACTTAAGAACAAGAAGGTCTGTGTAAAGCTTTATTTGCAAAATCCCCTACATGCTAAATTATATATAGCTCATGCTCCAAAAAGCAATCTGAAAAAAGTATATGCTTATATGGGAAGCAGTAATCTTACGTATAGTGGGCTTACTGGACAAGGCGAATTAAATGCAGAAATGGATGATTCTGGAAATGCAGAATTTTTGGCACAATGGTTTGATGATAGATGGAATGATAAGTTCTCTATTGATATCAGCGAAGAGTTGATTATAGCTATTGAAAACAGTTGGGCTAATTCATCAGAGATAACTCCATATCAAATCTATTTGAAAACTGCATATTTGCTTAGTCAGGATGCTAGAACCGGTATCGCCGAATATACATTGCCTCCTATGTTCAAAAAAGATTTGTTTGATTTCCAGGAGACTGCTGTAAAAATTGCCGCGAAACATTTGAATAATGACAAGCGTGGTGGAGCAATGATTGGTGATGTGGTAGGATTAGGAAAGACTATAACCGCATGTGCTATTGCAAAAGTTTTTGAACAACAATATTATGCCAGTACTTTAATCATCTGTCCTGCAAATCTGCAAGAAATGTGGTATAACTACATAAAAAAGTATGATTTGAAAGCGGACGTGACATCTATGCAAAAGAAAATGGATATTGATAATATGAAATATTACAAACTTGTAATCATAGATGAAAGTCATAATCTTCGAAATTCTGAAGGTGCTCGTTACCATAATATAAAAGATCTCATTCAAGCAATGGATTGCAAAGTGTTGCTTCTGACAGCAACACCATATAACAAGGATTTTACTGATCTTGGTAATCAGTTGAAACTATTCCTTGACCCTGATATGGATTTGGGTATTCGTCCTGAAAATTATATAAAATCTCTTGGTGGAGAACGTAATTTTCTGATGAAACATAATGAAGTTTTCATTCGAAGCATCAATGCTTTTGAAAAAAGTTATCTGGCGGAGGATTGGCGTGAATTGATGAAACTTTTTTTAGTTCGTCGAACTCGCACTTTTATCAAAGAGAATTATGCTTTGACTGATAAAGAGACTGGAAGAAGGTATCTTCAATTCAATGATGGAAGTAAAAGTTATTTCCCTGAGAGAATTCCACGTGCAGTGAAATTCAAAACTGTGCCGAATGATCAATATTCACGTCTTTACAACGATGAAATGATAGATGTGATGAAAGAATTGAAATTGCCTCGTTATGGTTTGGATAAATATATCGATCCTTTAAAAGCAGAAAGTGCACCACCTAATGACAGACAGTATTTGCAGAATCTTTCTCGTGCTGGAGCAAGAATGATGGGCTTTTGTATGAGTACGTTCTTTAAGCGAATGGACTCTTGTGGATTCTCATTTATGCTTACGCTTTATCGCCATATCCTACGTAATATGGTTTTTATCTACGCCATAGAGAATAAACTGGATCTTCCAATTAGTGATGAAAATGCTATCCCTGATGATTTTATGGAGGATGTTGATCAAAATGATAGTTTGGATTTTAATGAAGAGGACAAACATGTGATTGTTGAAACAGGAAGTGTAATTAATATATCCAGAGATGCTGATTTATATATGCAGAAAGCTAGAGATTATTATAGCTTGATTGTTACAAAATCATCTGCTAGTGTTAAGATGATAGATTCTGCATATTTTAAGAAATCTCTAAAACAACAACTGAAGAAAGATAACGAGATCTTGTTTCAAATGCTTCAAAAGTGTGAAAAATGGGATACTTCAAAGGATGAAAAACTGAATGAGTTGGAAAAACTTTTGAAAAAGACTCATGGAAATGAAAAGGTTCTGATATTTACT
>CAMJFV010000206.1 GCA_946405045.1 uncultured Bacteroidales bacterium
TCTACAATGGTAATGTTCTCGACTGATAAAGATAAATATCAAGTTGGAGAGAAGGCGACGGTATACATACCTGCCGCCAAGGGAGCTAAAGTGTTGGTTTCAATAGAGAGTGGCAACCGTGTGCTATCTAGGGAGTGGATAGACGCTTCTGATGATATCAAACAGTATAAGTTTGAACTGACTCCTGAGATGTCACCTAACTGTTATGTCGCAATGAGTGTGATTTATCCATACTCTGTCACAGCGGAGGGATTGCCAATCAGAAAGTATGGAGTACGATCTGTCAATGTCGAGAATAAAGAGACTCATTTGACTCCAACCATAACAATGGATGACAATCTATGGCCACAAAAGCCATTCAATATCAAGGTTGCCGAGAAAAACGGAAAAGCAATGAGTTATACTCTGGCTATCGTTGATGAGGGATTGCTTGATATCACGTCATTCAAAACTCCTGATCCTTGGAGTGCGATGAATAAAAAAGAGGCTTTGTTGCTTCGCACTTATGACATGTATTCTGATATACTTAGTGCAAGAACTTCTTATTTTTCTAATGTTTTGAGTATCGGAGGAGACGCTGCGGTCAACAAGTCGGCAAATAAGGAGAAGAGATTCAATCCAGTTGTCAAGTTTATCGGACCATTCAAGTTGAAGGCCGGCGCGACAAACGATCATAAGCTTCAGTTGCCTATGTATGTAGGAAGTGTAAGAGTCATGGTTGTTGCGTGTGATGGTAATAAAGCTTACGGTAGCGCTGATAAGTCTGTGACTGTATCATCACCTTTGATGGTGTTGACTTCTTTACCAAGAATATTGACAAATTCGGAGACATTCAAATTGGCGGTCAATGTATTCTCTACAGTAAAGAATGGTCAGAATGCAACAGTGTCTGTTGATGTGGATGGACCGATGTCTATTGTTGGAGGCAAGACAAAGCAGGTTAATTTTACGAAAGAGGGAGATAAAATCGTCTACTTCGATTTGAAGTGTGATGATATGAAGGAGGGAACTGCCCATATTCGTATCAAGGCTTCAAGTTCTGTTATGACCACAAACGATGAAATCGCGATTGAAGTAAGGAATCCACAACCAAATATTGTGGACAGTGACATTAGAATTGTCGCAAATGGAGGATCTTCAGAGTCATTCACATGGACACCTTTCGTCAAAACAAATAAGAGTGACGCTGTGATCACATTGTCTCCGATGCCGAATATCAATGTCCCTGCCACTTACAATGCGATGATGGCTTATCCTTATTGCTGTAGTGAGCAAGTGTCGAGCCGATTGTTGTTCTTCTTGAATGCAGACAAATTTATTTCGCCTAGTTATAAAGAGGAGGCAAAGAAGGAGATTGACAAGTTGCTCTCTATTCTTTATGAGCGTCAGTTGAGCAACGGAGGATTCCGTTACTGGCCAGGAAACACTTCTGCTAATGAGTGGGTATCATGTATGGCAGGACATGCATTGCTTGAGGCAAGACGACAGGGATATGAGGTTCCTGATGTAGTTGTAGACAATTGGTTGTCGTTCCAGTCTGCAAGAGCCCGCGCATACGTCATCGGAAAATATGACGATGCTTCCATGACTCAGTCGTACAGATTGTATACTTTGGCATTGGCAAAAAAAGCAGATGAGGCTGCGATGAATAAGTTGAAGGAGACATATTCAAGCCCATTGTTGGCATCTGCATACGCAATGATAGGAAGAAAGAATGTGGCAAGGGAAATCTTAGACAACATTAATGCTGAATCATTTGATAATCGTAGTTATTATTGGCATAATGAATGGACATTCGGTTCTTCTTTGAGAGACAAATCGTTGTATCTTGAGTCTTTGGCTCTATGTGAGGAGAGTGATAAGGCAATGGAGATGGCTCAGCTTATTTCCAAGATATTTAGACCAAAACATTGTTCTACATCTGAGGCTGCTTACACAATGGTCGCAATGTCGAGATTGAGTGGCTTGGTTTCAACAAAGATAGAAAGTGCGTCTGTATCACAGAGTGGCAAGGAACTCAAGTCTGTTTCAAATTCGACTTCGACAGAAAGTGTTTCTCTTGATGTCACTAAGGGAGATTGTAAGGTTGTAAACGAGTCGTCTTCTCCAATATTCGCAAGTTTGTGTTTGATTCACAAGCCGGCACCAACAGAGGCAATTCCTGCTCAGAACAACGGATTGGAGATCTCTGTGGTTTACACAAATGAGGCAGGCAAAGAGATTTCATTGTCTAATATCAAGCAAGGCACTGAGTTGACTGCAAAGATCACAGTGAAGAACAATTCGATGGCTGCAGACAGTCGTATGATGGCATTGTCGTATGCATGGCCTTCTGGTTTTGAGCCATGGAATGACATAGCATCTGATAGTGAAGGCTGTGATTATGTAGACCAGCGTGACGACAAGAAGATCTGGCATTTTGTTTTGGCAAGCAAAGGTGTTAAGACATTCAAGATGAAACTACGTGCCGCATACTGTGGTGACTTCGTTTTGCCATCAACAGTATGTGAGGATATGTACGAGTCTGTTGTGAATGCACATACAGCATCGTCGAAAGTTAAGATCTCGGAATAATTTGAGGTTATATAAAAGCAAAAAAGACGGAGGTGACTCCGTCTTTTTTGACGTTTAAATTAGTTGGCAAGAATACGTTGTCAGACGTTTTATGTCGATAAAGAACGATACGTTGTCAGACGTAAAAATAGTACGTCGTTAGACGTTTTATGTTGGTAGATGAATCGTAAGAAAATAAGAAAATATTCATTAATTGGTTTGTTGGCAATATTCATAACGTGGTTGTGGATAGTGCCGTGCCGTTTGTTTTCAGATGTCAGTTATTCGACGGTTGTGGAGGATCGAAACGGACAGTTGATAGGTGCGCGAATATCGCAGGATCAGCAGTGGAGATTCCCGTTGCAGGATTCTTTGCCAGAGAAATACGTCAAATGTTTGGTGCGGTTTGAAGACAGAGGTTTCTACCATCATCTAGGTGTGAGTCCGTCGGCCATAGCACGAGCTATCAAACAGAATTTTGAGGCAGGCAGAATAAAGAGTGGAGCTAGTACAATCACAATGCAGGTGGCGCGTATGAGTCGCAGAAAGGAACGTACCTTCATTCAAAAAGTGATTGAGGCTTTTGAGGCATTCCGTATTGAGGCACAGTATTCCAAACATGAAATCCTTCAGCTATATGCCGCTCATGCTCCGTATGGAGGTAATGTGGTGGGGTTCCCGGCTGGATGTTGGCGTTATCTTGGTCACGACGGAAACAATCTGTCGTGGGGTGAGGCTGCTGTGATGGCTGTGCTGCAAAACTCACCGTCGATGATCAACCTTGCAAAGAAACGACCGTTGTTGAAGGAGAAACGAAATCGTCTGCTTAAATCCCTTTACGAAAGTGGAGACATAACAAAAGGGGATTATGAACTAGCGATCGAGGAACCATTGCCGTCTCATCCAAATAAAATTCCGAGTGCCGCTCAGCACCTGGTGGAGTGGTATGCCCAGAAAAAGAATGGTGAATATGTGCGCACCACCGTCGACCTCAATCTTCAGAAGGATGTGGAGGCGATTGCGAAGCGACGCAATGATGAGTTGAGAGTGCATGGTATACATGACTTGGCGATTGTTGTGATTGACGTGCAGAGCGGTGATGTGATCGCATATTGTGGAAATGCCAATTCATCGTTGAAAAGAGCAGGTGTTTGTGTGGATGTGGCAAGATCACGACGAAGTTCAGGTAGTTTGCTGAAACCATTGCTGTATTGTGCCGCATTGCAAGATGGTTATATCCTTCCAAATACGTTGCTACCTGATGTGCCGATAAATATCAACGGATTCCGCCCTCATAATTATGATATGGAGTTTCGTGGTGCGGTTTCTGCTTCAGAAGCTGTGAGCAAGTCACTTAATGTCCCTAATGTCCTGTTGTTGAGAGATTATGGAATAGACCATTTCATCGAGGTATTACGCAGATGCGGACTCTCGACAATCAACCGTACTGCGGATGTCTATGGATTGTCGTTGATTCTTGGAGGAGCGGAGATCACATTGTTGGACATCACTCGCGCGTATGGAAAAATGGCAAGGAATTACGAGTATTCCGTCGCATCAAGGAATAAGGATCTGGATAATCCGGCATCCATCGATGATTTTGAGAAAACTTTTATTTTGACGGATAAAGCGGCGTTATTCCACACAATAGAGGCGATGAAGAGAGTGGAGCGATTAGACCATATGGATATGTATAAAATCAGTGGCTATCGAGATATCGCATGGAAGACAGGTACGAGCTACGGAGCGAGAGATGCCTGGTCTGTCGGTTTTGACCATCGTTATGTGGTGGGTGTGTGGGCAGGAAACGCGGAAGGCCAAGGCGTTGCGGAGCTGACGGGAGTACATACGGCATCACCTGTCATGTTTGATGTGTTCAATCATCTGACATATAGTAAGAAAGATGGCAAGAAATGGTTT
>CAMJFV010000207.1 GCA_946405045.1 uncultured Bacteroidales bacterium
CAAGACATTGTCTAATCCAAAATCAGCCGACTATTTCTCATATATGGTTGAAATGGAATACAATCTGAAGAACAAATTGCAGCTTGCGATTCTCCGTTCGGTTCTCGACTACCGCTATCTGGAATCATGCAGAGAGAGAGAAGGAGGAACATACGGAGTGGCAGTCAGACAGTCAATGTCGGTGGTGCCAAGCCAATCCGCAAATTTGAAGATCGCATTCGACACAGATCCAGAAAAAGAGACTTTGTTGAGTGGAATCATCAAGGAAGAGATTGACAAAATCATCAAGGATGGCATCCGTGACGACGATTTCCAGAAAGCAAAAGAGGCTCTGCAGAAATCATTCGCGGAAAGTCTTCTTGAGAATGGATACTGGAAAGGACAGCTAGAACATTTAGAAAAATACAGTTGGTGTGACAATCCTACATACACTGAGACTCTTGCGAAGATCACAAAAGAGGATATCCGTCAGACGCTGAAAACTATTGTTGACGCAGGCAATCTTCTGGAGATTAAGATGAAGCCGAACAAATAAGGTTGTTGGTGGATGATTGACGGTGGATGGTTAAAATGAGAAGTGAGGAATCAAATTCTTAATTCTTAATTTTTAACTTTTAATTCATATAAATTATGGGAAATGTAAGTTTCAATCAATACAAGAAAGACCAGCGAGAATGGGCGATCATCCGTCTGTTCCGCTCGAGTTTTACTGCATTTCCACTAGGAGAGCTTGAGAAATGTGAATGTCCGGATTTCATACTCAGCACAAAATCAAAGAAGATTGGAATCGAGTTGACGGAATTAAAATACGAGAGAGAAGACAGAGACTTCAACCTCCGCGCGCACGAAGATTTTCTCACCGACATCATGAATGGAGCCAAACAGATAGTAGAGAAAGTTTGCGATCAGGTGTTGGTAGTCGACGTGCATTTCACCAACGAGCTCGGGCCATCTGTGAGTGTGCCGAAAGAGAAAGCGTCACAGCTGATGAGGCTGGCATTCACGGAAGCTATCTCTAAAATTGTGCTCGACAATGTGCCAATGTCCACAGGCAAAGAGTACATAATAGACAGAAGCAGCAAATATGGCGACACGAACCTGCCAAGCAAGATCGAGATGATACGCATAAAAAACATGACTGGCAGGTATGACGAAGGATTATGGTACGCAGGCATTTCCACCAAAGTGAAGCCAATGAGTGTAGCCAGTGTATGCGGAAGGATCAACGACAAAGACGAGAAGATTGTGCACTATGCCCCACTCGATGAACAATGGCTGATAATAGTGCAAAACAGTTTTTTGATGTCGAGTCTGTATAATCCCGACGATGTCAAGACAGCGTTAAACCATAAGTACCGTAGCAGATTCGACAGGATATTCGTATTCGAGAGAAGTGAAGGAACTGTCACGGAACTAAAAATCGAAAAGAAAGCATAATTGCGAAATTATAGATAAACTATTTATATGGACATTAACTTTGAAGGCCTACTAATAGGCATCTGCACATTCTTGTGTATTGGACTTTTCCACCCAATAGTGATCAAAGCAGAATACTATTTCGGTGCAAAAAGATGTTGGTGGTGGTTCCCCATCGTCGGCATATTAGGAGTAGCAGGAAGTTTGGTGGTTGAGAACACATTAGCGTCTGCCCTTTTAGGCGTTTTCGCATTCTCATGTTTCTGGTCGATCATTGAGGTTTTTGAGCAAGAAAAGAGAGTGAAAAAGGGATGGTTCCCTAAAAATCCTAAGAGAAAGGATGAATACGACGAAAAATAGGCATTAAAACGCTAAAAAAACGTATTTATCAGCATACCTTAGTATTGCATGTTTTAAACATTTTTCTTATTTTTGCAAAACTTAACAAAATATCAAAAATATCGATGAGTGAAGAAGTAAAGCATACAGAGGACGAATATAATGGTAGTAGTATTCAAGTCCTAGAGGGTCTTGAGGCCGTTAGAAAGCGACCTGCGATGTATATTGGAGACATTAGTACAAATGGACTCCATCACCTTGTTTATGAGGTTGTCGACAACTCAATCGATGAGGCGTTGGCAGGCTACTGCAAGCACATTTCGGTAACGATCCACGAAGACAACTCCATCACAGTTGTTGATGACGGACGTGGTATTCCGGTAGACATCCATCCAAAAGAGAAGAAGTCTGCCCTTGAGGTCGTATTGACAGTGCTACACGCCGGAGGTAAATTCAACAAAGACACATACAAAGTGTCTGGAGGTCTGCACGGTGTGGGTGTATCATGTGTGAACGCCTTGTCTGACCATCTACACGTAGAGGTTCGCCGTGGAGGAAAGCTTTACATGCAGGAATATTCAAAAGGTAAACCATTATTCCCTGTAAAAGAGATCGGAGAAGCCACAACATCAGGAACATCCGTTTCGTTCCATCCAGATGCGACTATCTTCACAGAGACAGAATATAAATATGAGACCTTGGCAGCACGTATGCGTGAGCTTGCATACTTGAACGCTGGAGTCGAGATTACATTGTCGGACGAGCGTGAAAAGAATGAGGACGGCACTTGCAAGAAGGAAGTGTACTATTCAGAGCGTGGACTATGTGAATTCGTTGAATATATAGAAAAAGCAAAAGAGAGTCTGATCGGTCAGGTGATCCACATCAACACTGACAAATTCGGAAGCCCGGTTGAGGTAGCGATGACATACAACAGCACTTACAACGAAAGCATCATGTCATTCGTCAACAACATCAACACTAAGGACCACGGAACACACGTGCAGGGATTCCGTCGTGCATTGACTCGTACACTAAAGAAATACGCTGACGACAACAAGTTGCTTGAAAAAGCCAAAATTGAAGTCAACCCAGAAGACTTCCGTGAAGGATTGACTGCTGTTGTGTCAGTCAAGGTGGCAGAGCCACAGTTTGAGGGACAGACAAAAGGCAAACTTGGAAACAGCGAAGTACAAGGAATCGTCGACAAAGCAGTCAGCGAATCTTTGGAGGCATTCTTGGAAGAGAATCCTACTCAGGCCAAGATGATCGTCGACAAAGTCATTCTTGCCGCAAAAGCGCGTACAGCAGCCGCTCACGCACGCCAGTTGGTTCAGAGAAAATCTCCACTATCTGGAGGTGGAATGCCAGGAAAATTGTCAGACTGTTCAGATAAAGACCCTGCAAAATGTGAATTGTTCCTTGTCGAGGGAGATTCCGCAGGTGGTACTGCAAAACAGGGACGCGACCGTCACTTCCAGGCCATCCTACCATTGAGAGGTAAGATTTTGAACGTAGAGAAAGCGATGCCACACAAAGTGTTGGAAAGCCAGGAAATCAGAAATATCTATCAGGCACTTGGTGTGACAATCGGCACTGACGAAGATCCAAAGGCACTAAACTTGTCAAAGCTTCGTTACCACAAGGTCATCATCATGACCGATGCCGATGTCGACGGTAGTCATATCGACACATTGGTATTGACATTCTTCTTCCGTCACATGCGTGAATTGATCGAAAAAGGATACGTCTACATTGCAATGGCACCGCTCTACCGTTGCTGCAAGGGTAAGGTTGAGGAGTATTGCTGGAACGACAAAGAGAGAGATGAGTTCATTGCTAAATATGGAAACGGAAGTGAAAGCGGAATCACAATCCAGCGTTACAAGGGACTTGGAGAGATGAGTGAGAAACAGCTTCGCGACACAACAATGGATCCAGAGAAGCGTACAATGAAGAGAGTGACTTTGGAAGATTTCTCAACAGCCGACTACACATTCTCTATGTTGATGGGAGACGATGTGGCTCCACGCCGCGAGTTCATCGAAGAGAATGCGACATACGCAACAATCGACGCATAAAAACGAAAAACTATAACAATTGGTAAAGACGGGGGCATACTCCCGTCTTTATTTTTTTGTAGACACACCGTAATACGACGTTTCCACATACATCAACACAAAAAAAGAGACGCCGTGGATACGACGTCTCTACAAATATCATATTAATCCGATATTATGCTTCAGCCTTATCTTCTTTAACGAAGTCAGTCATATTAGCACCTACAAGAAGATTATACCAAACCATAACCTTCTTGATATCGCTCACGTGAACACGAGTACGATCAAAGTTTGGCAACACCTCCTCGAAGTAAGCACGCATCTGGTCAGCATCGTTAGATGGCTTTACAGAAGTAGCAGCTCCATTCTCCTTCTTCTTGATTGAGTCAAACACAGAAGCCAAAGAGACTTCTCCTTCGTCTGTATAGATTGCTATATCATTGAGAGAAATGATCTTTTCTGTAGCATAAGCAGGAGTCTTCTTTCCTGAAGCCAACTCCTCAACGATAAGCATGTTCTTGCCCTGTGACGCCAATTTGAATAGGCCTGGGCGACCTGCGATTGATAAAATTCGCCTTAACATTATCTTTATTTTTACTTAAAACTAATTTTCCACAAAAATATAAAAATTGTGCTACTTGCAAA
>CAMJFV010000208.1 GCA_946405045.1 uncultured Bacteroidales bacterium
ACGTCTGCGATCAAATCTTTATTGCCTCCTCTTACACTGCTATAGATTGCGTGTTTGATATCATGCTTGCTGATGATTTCTGCAACTTCTCCGGCATCGTAGTTTTCGCTTTCGTAAAGAGCGACCTCTTGGTTGCTTTCTTCTTCAAACACTCCATATTTAATATGTGTGTTACCTTCGTCTATGATCAGATTCATTCTGTTATGAATTTTTTCCGTCTGATTGCAAGTAAACTATAAAAAAATGACAGACTATTTCTAATCTGTCATTTTTTGTTGACATTGTTGTTTTTGCTTTTAATATTTTACTACGCCGTATTTGTCATTCTGTAATACGACTGCTGATTTGTCTTTTACACCTGTAATTTTACCGTAGTTTGTATAAAGCTTGATGTATCCTTTATCGTCAACCAATCCGAACTTGTTGTTCTTCTTGTTCTTGAATACTCCATTCTCGTACAGTTCTGAGTTCTTTGGTAGGAATGGTACTCCATTTTTGTTGAAGCACATCTTGTCTCCATTAAGTTCAGCTTCTACAACCTTTCCATCAAATGATGTGATCGACTGTGCGAATGGAACGACTACCTCTGTACCGGCTTTATCTAAAACTCCACATTTTCCATTCGCATCCTTGCAGACGAAATAGTCGTTAGAAAGTTCTGTGATCTGACGGTAGTATGGCTCAACTACGATTTTTCCGTCTGGTGAGATCAAACCTGTCTTGGCTGCGTTGAAGATTCCCATATCAGCTGTTTCAAACGCTGTGTATTTGTTTGAGAATTTTTTCAAACGAACTTCATCTTTTGTAGTTGTTATGATCTTGCCTGCTTTTACAATGACTCTTGACGAAACTCCATTCTCAAATACGTTCAGTAGAATCACATCTGAAACTTTTCCTGAAAGCAATTCTTCACAATCACCATCGATAGCGTGGTTAGGATCAAGAATCTTTTCGTATTTAGGCTCCAACACAACCTGGCCGTAGTAAAGAAGTCCTTTCTTATCTCCATTTGTCACAACGGAATAACCGTTGCAATATTTTGTCATGTCATCATAAGTTGGAGTCACACACTCTTTACCGCCTTGCAATGCGCATGCCTGACCTCCTTTGTTGACGATCAACATTCCGTTAGAAACCTCTTTGTCGATGCTTGAGAATCCAGAGATTGTTCCAATCTTACCTGTCTTGTCGTACATGTCGTAGCTTGTTCCGTTAGCGTAGTAGATGATTCCACCTGCTCGAGAAACTTTGTTGTCCTGGTTTTCAGGAACACTTACGATCTCATCACCTGCTTTGTTGATGTAGATCCACTTGCCTGCTTTCTTCACTTTTGCGATTCCCTCAGAGAAGCATTCTCCAAGTTCATCATACTGAAGTTTGATATTGGCACGTGTTGGAGTTTTGTCTAGGAATCCCCAGTGGCTTCCAACCTTGTAGGCGATCATTTTTTCTTTTCCTCCGCAATCCTTGTACTCACTTAGTGCAGCACAGTAGAGGAATGCTCCTGTTGTATCCATCCATCCTTCTGTTGAAGGGGATGTTTTGATGATTGCGATTCCATCTTGATCGTAATAAGGCATCATGTCGTGGTTGATGCTTCCGATCAGATCTCCGTCTGGATTGTATATTCCGTATTTCTTTCCCTGGCGAACTTTGATGTATTTGCTGTCGATATCGTCAGCATTACGCCACTGAACCTGGTCGAACTTCTCGTCGACTTTTGTGTTTCCTTCTGGATCAACGATCACCAGTTTGCCTGCATCTGTCATCGCAACACCACCGTTTCTCAACACTTTGTATTTGAACTGAGTTAACGAACCAGAAACGAATGGTTGGATAGCTGTCTTTTCACCCTTGTAGCTCAATCCCCAATTATTTCCCTGCTTGAAAGCGATGAAATTTTTTGAGACGATGTTGATGTCGGATGCTGAAGTAGCAATGAAATCAAGTATTGTTGTTCCGTTTGCAGGATTGATTACTCCCCATTTGCCACCTTTCTTGGCGATCAACTTGCCGTCAGCAATGTCGGAGAAATCATCGAATGAAGGAGCGACCAACTCTTTTCCTGTGAAATCCATGATTCCCCATTTTCCGAAATCATTCACAAGGTAGTAGCTCTTTTTTGCGATTGAGTCTTCTGCAAGACGGATGTTCTTGTATTTTGGCTCGACTTTCCAAGTCAAATACTTCTGCAAATCTTCAATCTTACCCTCGAACTCCTTCACCTTCTTCTCCTCGTTCGGGTACAAACCGATGAAATTTGCATACGAGTTGATGTTGTCGTTTGCCTTTGCTTCATCGTAGCTCATCTGAAGCAAACCGCTTTTGATCTCGGAAGCGTATTTTGAGTTCGGATATTTTTCCATGTATGACGCATATGCATCAGCTGACTTTGGCAGTTTTGCAAATGCGATAGAGTCTCGCATGTTGATAGCCTTTTCCTTGTTCGGCGAATTTGGATAATCTAGGATAAACTTTTCAACGTCGCGTAAATTGGCTCCTTTTAGGGTTTTGTTGAATAGCAAATCCTCTTTTCCACGGTTGGCTTCTTCAAGGTAAGAACATGATTCACAGATTTTTATGATATTGTCATATGCCTCGACAGTCTTCTTCGATCTAGCATATTCCAACAAGTTTGCCTCCACTTCCATACGTACAGTCTCCAAATCAAATTCGGCTTCACGCATGCAGTTCATAACTCGTTGATTTGTAACGTAATCGCTGTAGGAAATACGCTTGTAGAAATCGTATGCTTTTAGCGGATTATATTTTGGATTTTTCTTGTGGTTGTATGCTAAACATTCACTCAATTGATACAAAAACTGGTCTGGCGAAGATGTTATTTTTATCTTCGAACGAGTTTTCAAAGCACTTTCAACCTTACCTTTTCTTAGTGCTTTGATAACATCAGTGATGTCTGATGCGGCGTTTGCAACACTTAAGGTAAAAATGCTTAACATTAGTGATATCAACACTCTTTTCATCATAGTCATACTAGTTTTTTGTCAAAAATTGACACAAATATATATTTTCAAAATTATTCAGACAATACTCCTTTTCTATTTTTATGATATTGTTAATAAAAGAACAAGTTATCAACAAAATCAAATGAAAAATTCGGCGATTGCTGCTCTCAGTTTCTCTGCTTTATTGGCTTTAAGCACTTTTTTTCGATTACGCTTTTCGATGTCTGGAAGTAAATATTCAAAGTATGCTTTCACATGAGCGACACTCTGCTCCTCACCGTTCATCAACTCTTCACAATGAGCGAATAGCTTCTTAATCAATTGTTTAGATTTATCTCTCTTTTCTTTGTCTGGCATCGTTTCTCCATTTTTGTGTTCCGACGCGAGGGCTGGATTCATAAGCAATCCGCGTCCGATCATGATGCCTTTAAGAGTAGGGTAGACGGTGCTTATTTTGTTGATGTCGTCGGTCGTTGTAACGTCGCCATTATATATGAGAGGATGCTTGCAGACTTTTGCAAACTCGGCGAATTTAGCGTGGTTGATTTCACCGGAATATTGATCTTTTGCGATTCTAGGATGCATCGTCACCTCGGTGAAAGGAAAATCATTTATGATGTCCATCATCTCAAATATTTGATTTTCATCGTCATATCCAAGTCTTGTTTTTAATGAGAATCGCATAGATGGATGGGCTTCCAACACTTTTATCATTGCTTTAACAGCCTCTTTGTCAGCCAACAGACCTGATCCCATACCATGTTTTGCAATCATAGGGAAAGGACATCCCATGTTGATATTCACCTCTTTATATCCCTTCTCCTCAAGCATAGATATCATTTTTTCGATATCTTCAGGTTTGGTAGACGCGATGATCTGCGGAATAGTGTTGCATTCCGTCTCATCTGGCAATTCACGCATATCTTTTTTGCGGAAATCACCACGTTCTACGCGTATGAAAGGGGTATAATATTTGTCTATACCACCGAAAATTTCAGCGTGTAACTTTCTGAAAACTGAATCTGTATAGCCTTGTAGTGGGGCGAAATGAATTTCCATGTTTCTGATTTTTATTATTTGTTCGCAAATATACGTTTTTTATAGCAGACGGCATTTTGTTAGGATACATTTTATCCGACAGCACTTAGCTGTCGCTAAGTGCAATAGGCTAGGGAAACCGCAGGTTATGAGTTCCCTTCGGGAACGAGGGAGGAGTGGACTGATCTGTCCCCGACGGGGATACATTGACCTTAGTCAACTGTATCCGATTGTCGCATAGCTTGCTATGCAACTGTCGGTTAGGCGTGTGTGCGTGCGTTGGTTAGGCGTGTGCGTGTGTCTCCGACAGCACTTAGCTGTCGCAAAGAGCAGTCGGTTATGGTAACCTGCGGTTATGTGTTTTCTTCTTGGAAACAGGGGGCGAGAGAGGACAAACCTTTCATAGAGGTGAATGTATTGGTATTAGTCGGCCGTATCTAGTTATTACATAATAT
>CAMJFV010000209.1 GCA_946405045.1 uncultured Bacteroidales bacterium
ACACAAGTTTCTGGACTGCATTGTTTCCATTGTCGGGCAGAATCTTCATTATATCCTGCTCAACATTCAGACGTGATGCGGAAAAACCAAGCAGAGCAATCAACACAACAAGCGACATCCACAAAAGTGAACGCCGTTGCTCAAAAAAGTAATATATCGATAAAAATATCCTTTCCACTATATATTATGGGGTGTATTATAACAACCCCGATTTATAATTTTGGAAGAAGATCAATCCACCACATCATCAGCAATGTCATCGTCTCCATCATAATCATCATCTGTGATTTCGATATCGATGATAGGAGCCTGACGTTTGAACGCTTCGTTTAGAGAAATGATTGTCTCTGTACTTGAGATGCCTTTGATAGCCTGCAGTCTCTCATGGATCAAGCGCAAGAAATCACGGTTGCTCTTTGCGTAAATCTTGATGAACATCGCATATTCTCCAGTAGTGTAATGGCATTCCACCACCTCTGGAATTTTATACAATGCGTCCACAACATCCTGGAAATCATTCGCGTCGCGCAAGAAAATACCCATGTACGCACATGTGTTGTAACCAATTTTTGATGGGTCGAGCACAAACTCAGAACCTTTGATCACACCGATTTTCTGCAACTTCTGTATACGCTGGTGAATTGCAGCTCCTGAGACATTACATTCTCTTGCCACCTCCAAGAATGGCATTCGTGCATTGTCTGAAATCAGTTTCAGAATCTTCTCGTCTAATTTGTCAATGTGTTTTTGTCCCATATTCAGTCTGTTTATTGATTAATGTGTTTATCTATAAACTCACTCGCTTTTGCCAACGCGTCAACCTTACCAACATCGATAAGCTGCAAACCGGCAGATTCATGAAGTTGGATATTGTGAGACGGTGCCATATCCAGATAAAAATCAATGATTGAGAATTTATCCGGAAAATCAGACATCTTTCGCAAAAGAGATGGGTTTATAATATGTATTCCAGCGAACGCCAACTGATTGTTTGGTTCTTCAAACACAGTCACGTCGCCTTTTGTTTCGTCTGTTTTTAGATTTTTCCATGCTCGCAGTCTGCCATCCTCAGAAGAGATCAACTGACGTGAAGAATCACGGTGCGAACAAAGAAGTGTAGCCTCGGCTTCATTTGCCAAATGAGTTTCGTACAATGCTTTGATATCCGCATTAGAAAAAATATCCACGTTATGGACAATGAGCGGATCTTCACCACCGAATGTCTCAAACGCACGTTTCAATCCGCCACCTGTATCAAGCAGAAAATCACGTTCGTCGGATATTTTCACGTCTACACCAAAATCATTCGACTTCAGATAGTCGATAATCTGGTCGCCAAAATGGTGAACATTAACCATAAATTCCGTCACACCAAAACGCTTCAAGTTCTCGATGCAATGGAAAAGCAACGGTTTGCCATTCAGTTCAACCAATGCCTTAGGACGATTGTCCGTAAGTGGGCGAAGACGTGTGCCAAGTCCGGCAGCGAATATCATTGCTCTCATTTGTCACTTTTTTTAAATGTCGACAAGATAGCGTTGTAAACGTTCTTGTTGCGCAAAATATCAGAAGCTCTCTTAGTCTCCTTGTCGTATTTCAAACTTTCCTCAGAAGCTCCCTTCTGGAAATAATAACGTTGAGCCAAGTCAGTAGAAATCAACTGGATAATTTCATCCTTGTTCTTATCCAACTCCTCATCCTGACAACGGAACAGAGCCATCTGCAATGCATCATACTGCTGTTTTGCAGCCTCATATGTGCTGTCTTTCTTTGCTTTCTCCACAAGAGCGTCAAAAAGTTTCTCTTTTTCTGTCTTGTAGCTGAAATCCTTGCTTACAACAAAATTCTTGAAATCCTGCCAATCAGTGAATTTGAAATCCTGCACCGACGGAATTGTAGGATGCTCAGCAGCCCACTTTGTACAATAATCAAAAATGATATTCTTCGCGTAAAGCTGATAAACAATCTGAGCTGGAACGCTATCTCCTGTATATACAGTGTCCGGCATCACACCGCAACCATCCTTCACGATTCTGCCATTCTTAGTTTTGAACTCATGAGTCAAACTATCTGGAATCACAAATTTCTTTCCGTTCTCACGTGTACGGGCATAGTCGATAGCCTGTATACAACGTCCTGATGGGATATGGTATTTAGAGATTGTCAATTTAAGGCTGCCTCCAAATGGAAGGCTGCGGCTTGTCTGCACAAGTCCTTTACCATAAGTACGCTCACCCAAGATGACAGCTCTGTCCAAATCCTGCAATGCTCCGGATACGATCTCAGCGGCGGAAGCACTCTCCCCGTTCACCATCACTACGATTGGCATATCCAAGTCGACAGGATCCTTAGTTGTTGAGAATGTCTCATCCCACTCCTTAATCTTGCTCTTGGTGTAAACCACCTTTGTACCCTTCTCCACAAAACATCCGACGATGTCGACTGCCTCTGAAAGGATTCCTCCAGGGTTGGAACGAAGGTCGATGATCAAACCTTGGATGCCCGACTGCTTAAGTTTCTTCAACTCTGTCTTGAACAAATCAGCAGTACCAGTTGTGAAACCAGTCAAATGGATATAACCGATATTATCACCGATGTTTTTAGCCAAGTTCAAAGAAGATATAGTGATATTGTCACGCACAATATTAAGAGTCACCTCCTTATCTCCACGCTTGACAACCACTTTGACCGAAGTTCCAGCCACACCACGCAACTTCTTGCTGACGTCTGATGTGGTACTACCTATCACTTTTTCCCCGTCGACGCTAAGAAGCACGTCGCCAGCCTTTAATCCATATTTATGAGATGGAGAATTTTCGTATACCTCCTGAATCATCACAAGACTGTCTCGCTGCGAGATCACCGAACCGACGCCGGCATACGTACCTGTAGTCATAAACTTAAGGTCGTCCATCTCACGCTCAGGGATATACATAGTGTATGGGTCAATCTTGTTGAGCATCGCGTTGATTCCCGTCTCCACCGTCTTCTCAACAGAAAACGTGTCAACATAGAACATATCCAGCTCACGCAACAAAGTAGAATAGATTTCCAGGTTTCGAGATACTTCAGCATTTTTATTAGCCATAACCGACGTTGGCGCCACAGCTGCCAACAAGCCAATCATTGCTGCATATATTTTGTTTCTTTTGATTCCCATATTATGAATTCAAAGTTATTAATGCAACAAAATTATCAAAAAGGATAGAAAACTCAAATTAGAATAGAGTTTAATTTTCAAAACTTCATCCTCAACACAGAGCTCACATACAGACAAAATCACAACAATTCCTCTAATTTTTTTCAAACTCACATCATAGTAGCCATTTTTTCTGCACGAAAAATCCAAGAAATAGGATTTTTGTCTTAGCTCAATTAACAAAATCGGTTAATAATATTAATAAAAAAAGACAAAAGCGTTCGTAACTCGGCATGCTTTACATTTTGTTCAATTATAATTGTACATTTGTAGAGCAAAAAATAAGTTAATAAACCCTTTTTATAAAGTATCTTGGTATGATAAAAAAATTACTCCTAACCGTTTGCACAACACTATGCTGTTCATTCCTATATGGAAAGCAAGACTGGAAACTCGTCTGGAACGATGAGTTCGACTATTCTGGTGCACCAGACAATTCAAAATGGTCGTTTGATACAGAAGGAAATAACTGGGACTGGGGAAACAATGAGGCCCAGAACTACACTCCTGCCGACAACAAAAACGCTTGGGTGGAAGATGGCAACCTTATCATTGAGGCTCGTAAAGAGTCGTATAGATGGTATGGCGACGGCCAAACAAAAGAGTACACATCAGCACGTCTGATCACAAAAGGCAAAGGTGATTGGCTTTACGGAAAAGTTGAAGTCAAAGCATTGTTGCCGACTGGCAAAGGTATGTGGCCAGCCATCTGGATGCTTTCCACAGACGACACTTATGGTGGATGGCCCAACTCTGGTGAGCTGGACATCATGGAGAATGTAGGCTTCGACCCTAATAAAATCCACTGCAACATCCACACAGAGGCCTACAACCACAAGAATGGCACGAACAAGGGTAACACAGTCAGCACAACAGATCCTAGCAAAAACTGGCATATCTACAGCATGGAATGGGACGCAGAACAAGTGAGTTTCTTCTTGGATGGATCTCTTGTATTCCAGTTCAAAAACGAACACAAATCATACAAAGAGTGGCCATACGACAAACGATTCCACCTTCTTCTAAACATCGCCGTAGGTGGCAGTTGGGGAGGAGAACAGGGCATCGACAATGGAATCTTTCCTCAACGAATGCTTGTCGACTACGTAAGAGTTTATCAGTATGGTGAAGTGGAGGAAGAACCTGTAGATGGAGTTTTGAAGCTTAACTCTTCTATCGCCGCTACTAACGTTTGTGAAGAAGACAGTACTGTACTCACTATCGACACAACAGGAACTGGAAATATACTATATCC
>CAMJFV010000210.1 GCA_946405045.1 uncultured Bacteroidales bacterium
TGTGATTGAAAATGGCAATCTCATCACACTATGATTCTCTTTGATTGCGTATTCCTTGGTTTCACCCTCCCGCAGATGAATAAAACCAGTTTCAGAGAAATGGCTGAACAGTGCGCCAATCAAGATTATCACGAAAGAGAGATGGATCAAGATTGTAGGGATCCCCATCGTCTTTCTTTTACCAAATATGAGGCAAGATGCCGACACCACCAAGACACACCAGCCTATAATCATAAAGGGATTGGAATAGAGAGAAGTATCGCCTGCTTCTCCGACAATGGAGAAAGTAGCCAAAGCAATTGTGATAATTGCCAGCACTACGAACGGCAGATATTTGAATATCTCTTTCTTCATCACTCTTTTCCGATTGCGATTGCCTCCATTTCTATTAACCAAGCAGGACGACATACAGGAGCCTGAACGACTATAAACTGTTTGTCTGTCAGAATCTTGCTCAATTCATTATACGCGCACTCATAATCTGCGATATCTCGAAGGTAGACGGTAGCCTGAGAAATATCGTTCCAATTGCAACCAGCTTCCTTCAGCAAAGCCCCGACATTTTCTGTCATTCGTCCGACCTGACCTTTTATATCACCGACATGAAGCACCTCACCTTTTGTGTCAATACTTGCCGTACCGCTTATATACACCTGTTTGTAACCAGCTGAATGATGGACACAGACACCACGCTCGAAAGTGACGCCATACTCAATCGTCTTGTTCATGTTTTCAGCCGCATAAAGGATCTGCATCTTGTCGGGAGAGATTCCCTTCACCGCATACGCATCCAGGACGCTCAGCACATTATGGTCTTCATGTTTGCCTTCAATACCAGTGCTGGCGATATAATGAGTGTCTGGAGTGAGACCGTTTAGTAGGAAATTCTCACGTCGTCCTACCACAACACCTCCATAATTACGGTCGATATCACGGACAAAAAACCAAGTACGGACGCAGTTGTCTGCGATATTCATGCCGTTATCTGCAAGAAACTTCTCATACTGCTGAAGCTGGTGATGTGTCTGTTTGTAGCTATCGTCATGAGGATCCACCAAACGAGTAGTCCAATAGCAATCCTCACTACCATTGCTCACCTTGATTGTATTCGCGTCGACGGCAGTGATCTCAATGTCACTTTCAAACATTGCTATCGCCTGAACCTTACTAAGAGGCATAGGAGGCTGACCTACGATAGATACCGCGCATTTTTTACCAGCAAATGCTTCTTTCACACAGTTTGCCTGAGTCGCAATGTCGCTAAGATGAAAACGGACAAAAAACGCGATAGTTCCCGTCTCTTTTTCTATTTGTTCAATAGCTTGACGTATACTATCAACCTGCATTGCCACATCTCCACATTTATCCGAAGTCGGAACAAATGTCGAATGGATTATATAACGGTTGCATCCAGCATTTTCAGCAAACGATCCACTCTCCGGCAACGTTTTCGGCAACGCTATCGAAGATATGTTTGCTTCTATCTTATTGCTGTCGTCAAATATTCTTCTTTCGTGTTTCATATTGCAAATTTACTTGCTTTTTGTCGTTTTTGTAGCGAACAAGCCACAGAAAATGCAGTATTGTAAAATTTTCTGCAAAAGTAAATTTAAAGACACTGGTCAGCAATACTCAAAAATAGGTATTGTGAAAATTCGAAATGCGAAATGCGAAATGTAAAATTAGAAATGGGAATGAAAACACAACTTTGGAATTTCCCCGTAGACATAGTCACGTATCTACAGATGGGCATCACTATCATTTACGCCTATAGGTATTTTACAATGGTAGAATATATTAGATGGATTACTTCCCCCATCAGTGGTTATAGTTAATGTAAATTACATTTTGTCTGTTCAAATTTACATAGGCAGGATTAAAAAAACACAAAAGGTCTCACTTTTCAGTAAGACCTTGATATTTGTGTTCTTCGATAGATTCGAGAAATGAAAGATTAGAGCTTGTTAATGTAAACAGCCAACTTTGACTTAAGATTAGAAGCCTTATTCTTGTGAATAACACGGATCTTAGCCAACTTGTCTAGCATTGAGCTAACTTTTGGATAAAGCTCTTCAGCCTCTTTCTTGTCAGAAATTGCACGAAGCTTACGCACTGCATTTCTTGTAGTCTTTGCGTAGTATCTATTGTGCAATCTTCTCTTCTCTGTCTGTCTGATTCTCTTAATAGAAGACTTGTGATTTGCCATTGTTTTTAATAAATGAATTTATATTAGTAGCCCATAGGAGAGTCGAACTCCTCTTTCAAGAATGAAAATCTTGCGTCCTAGCCGATAGACGAATGGGCCCCGCAATTAGATTTCTCTAATTGTAGCCCATAGGAGAGTCGAACTCCTCTTTCAAGAATGAAAATCTTGCGTCCTAGCCGATAGACGAATGGGCCTCCTTATTGTCACAAAATCAACAGACTATACGGCTGTCTCATTTTGCGAGTGCAAAGATAGATATTATTTTCTAAAATCCAATACTTTTGCTTAAAATATTTCTCACGTGTTATCAACACCACAAGACAACCAAAATTATGAATTGTGGGACGACACAACAAATGATGGATCATTCATATGCATTGTGAATTATGAATTGAAACGACACGCACGTCCATGCGTCTCTACGTGAGATGGATTTCACCAGATGCGTAATTTCGCACCCACAATTATGCATTATGAATTATCATTTGCTCTGTTGGCGTGATTTTTCACCTAAATAACCTCCATGATGGCGTTTAGCGTATTCCTCATTAGTGAATTTGATCTTCTTCATCGTACCTACAACAATGATATCTCCAATAACTGTCATCATCGTTGTAGATGTTGTAGGTGTCAAACCAAGGATACATACTTCCTTCGGATTACCTGTGTAAAGACAGATATTCGCCTCTTTTGCCAGCTGGCTGTCCTTGTTTCCTGTAATCACAATAAACTTAACGTCTGGACGCAAGCCTCTAGCCAAAGCAGTAAGTTCTATAATCTCACGTGTTTTTCCTGAATTGGAAATCAAAAGCATGACATCATTTGGTTGTAATACGCCAAGATCCCCATGTTGTGCCTCACTTGGGTGAAGGAATACAGCAGGTGTACCAGTCGAACTGAATGTAGTGGCGATATTCATGGCAATCTGACCTGCCTTTCCCATACCACTCGTTACAAGTTTACCTTTCTTATTATGGACCTGTTCTACAATCAGATCCACTGCATTCTCATAGTCATCTGTAACAGGAAGCGAAAGGATTGCATTTGCCTCATGTTCCAAAATCTTCTTTATATCCTCTTTCATTGCCACTTCAAATTTTGTGCAAAGGTAATCTCTTAATGTGATATTTCAATACGAAATGCAAAAAAAGCGACGCAATTAATTGCGTCGCTCATTTTTTATCACTCATTGATTAGAGTAAAATGTCCAACATATTTCTTTCGGATTTCATCAATCCAAATCTCATACCAGTAGTCGGTCGACGGCATCTTGCGTCCAAGATAAGTACCGTCCCACGACTCATTACCCTTAATCTCAGTAAGTTTCTTTCCAAAACGGTCGTAGATTGTGACTACAGCGTCTGGATAAGCTTCCGCTACGACATCCGAAATAAACGCATCATTCTCACCATCTCCATTCGGAGTTATAACAATAGGATATTCAATATCTGGTGCTTTCGTAGTGAATTCGAAATCACTCTTACAACCATATTCATCTATGATATATGCGGTGTGAACACCATATTTCAAATCTGTAAACGATTCAGACTCCTGGAATTCGCTATTGTCGACTTTATACATGACATTTGCAGACTCGTTGTCCTTAAATGGCACAATCTCAACATCACGATAGCCTTTCTGAGTTACTGAAGCAATTTCCGGATAACCTACCACCTTGATTGTTGACTTTGCAGTAACCGTCTCACATATCTCGTTTGAAAGCGATATTGTATAAACTGTCTCTCCAATCTTATCAGTAGGCGCTTTATAGATTGGAGAAGTCGCCAACACATCTCCTGCCTCATTCGTCCACGTATACTTGCGAGGCTTGCCCTGAGATACATTAGTGAACAAGCGAACTGAGCCTGATGACATACAAATTATCGTATCTGTTGGAGAGACTGTAAATTCAATTGGCTCCTCAACCTCCACAATGATCGAATCTTTTACTTCACAACCTCCTGCCTGAGAAACCGTGAATCGATAAGTTGTAGTTTCAGTAGGTGATGCGACAGCCTGTAAACCAGCAGGAGTAAGTGAAGAATTGCTCTCCCACTCTATCGTCGCTGTAGAAGGTGTAAGCTCTGACAATCCGATCTGAGCATCTGAGCCATCACAAATCATTGTGTCATCGGCTATCTTTGTAAACTTAGGTGCTTCCGACACTGTCAATGTTCCATATGTCTCTTCCACCACACAATTTCTGTTTGTGATAGTATATGTATATTTGCCTG
>CAMJFV010000211.1 GCA_946405045.1 uncultured Bacteroidales bacterium
GACGTGAATGCTCCGTTCTCATTTCTGTAAGCGATTATGTTTTCTGCTAGTTTCGGACCGACTCCAGACACATAAGTCAACAGATGTTTGCTGGCTGTGTTAAGGTTCACACCTACATGGTTTACAGCACTTTCCACAACTCTGTCGAGTGCTTCCTTCAACATCTTCTGGTCGACGTCGTGTTGATACTGTCCTACACCGATGCTCTTTGGGTCAATCTTTACAAGTTCAGCCAATGGGTCTTGCAGTCTTCGTCCGATAGACACCGCTCCACGCACTGTGATGTCGTAGTCGGGAAACTCCTCTCTCGCCACTTCGCTTGCTGAATAGATGCTGGCTCCGCTCTCATTCACAATGTAGACTTCGACATCGGTGAGTTTGGAATCTTCCAAGGCTTTCTCCACAGTTTCGTGCGTCTCTCTGCTCGCAGTACCGTCGCCGATAGCTATCGCTCCACATTTATATTTCTTTAATAGAGTCACCAGTTTGTCCTGCTCCTTAGGTAGATCAGCACCACCACGAGAAAGAAACAACACAGTGTGAGTCAGTAATTTGCCTTGTTTGTCAAGACATACAACTTTGCATCCAGTGCGGAAACCAGGGTCGATGGCAAGCACTGCCACTTCTCCCAATGGAGACGCGAGCAATACCTGCTTCACGTTTTTGGCAAACACGTCAATAGCCTCTTCGTCGGCTTTCGTTTTGCTGGAATCGGCGAATTCAGTCTCAATAGCAGGACGTGCATAATCTTTGTATGCCGTTTTCACCGCAGATTTCACAAGTGATGAACTTTCGGAATTGCCGTGTACGAAAAGATTTCCGATATTGTCGAGACACCAGTCGTCGTCACATTTCAATGACACTTTCAGCATTCCCTCTTTTTCTCCTCGGCGCATTGCGAGAAGACGGTGAGACGGACATCTTGACAATGGTTCGGAATGAGAGAAATAGGTGTGGTATTGTCCAGCCTCGTCCTCTTTGCTTTTCACCACCTCACTTTGTATGGATCCGTTGCGACGGTAGGAACTGCGGATGCGTGATCGTGTGCGTGAATCTTCGCTGATCCACTCAGTGATGATGTCCAAAGCTCCTTGCACCGCTTCGTCGGCTGATATATCGATACGGTTCTTTCTGCAATACTCGTCTGCCAATTCATCACTGTCGGAACGGGAATTCTGCGACATGATCATTTTTGCGAGACCTTCAAGTCCCAGCAGACGTGCTTTCTCCGCTTTCGTGCGTTTTTTCGGTTTGTATGGCAGATAGATGTCTTCCAATTCAGAGAGTGACGAAGCTTTTTCCAACGCATGTTTGATCTCCGATGTAAGTTTACCCTGTTCGTCAATGCTCTTTATGATTGCGTTGCGACGTTCGTCTACAGCGATTATCTGGTTCTGCAGTTTGATGATGCTCTCCACGGTAGTCTCATCCATACCTCCCGTCATCTCCTTACGGTAACGGCAGATGAAAGGGATCGTGCATTTGTCTGCAAGAAGAGACAGTACGTTAGCCACCTTGTCGGCAGGCAAAGAGAGTTCAGATGCGATTGATGCTGCTATATCTTTTTCGTTTATCATATTGTATGGTCAATTTTTCATTTGAATTGTAGATGGGGTGATTGCCTCGTCTGACAAGAATTATTAATAAAGTAATCCGAACAGCCAAAGAGGTATTTTGTTACCTCTGCCGATTTCTGTATCGTCGACAGCAAGATAACTGTCAGGCATGTCTTTTATCTGATCGAATGTTTTGTTCTTACCTCCCACCTCGAATAGATAATGTTTGTCTACGAGAAAATCACCTGCTTTTGGATAGCGGCAGTCGTGAGCCTCCGACAGTTGGTTGAAGAAGAATGTCTCACGTATGGTTCCGATTTCTGCGTATGGAGAAAGGGCATACATAAGTGTCGGGTTGTTGACGTAGATCTTGTCTGGACGTGATAGATTGTCTGAACTTTTGACATTATCGCCCAGAAGGAGAAGAAGACCGCCTCTTTGTAACGCATATAGCATTTTCAATCCTTGGTTACGATCAGTTTCAAGTTCACGGTACAGACTGCTCATGTTGGGCTGTTGTGGAACTCTTTCCGACAGAACCATCAACATCTTTTTTGTTTTTCGTATTGTTGAGAGGTTTACATCGTCAATTTTAGCGTAGTCGTTTTCTATTATTTGGTTGACGACGGCTTGCAATCTTACGTCTATTCCGTTATGGACATCTTTATAAAATGGATAGTAGCCATATTTCAGATACCTTTTGAACAAAGGAAGAATCGCCGTTTGTGAACATATATTCATCGCGATTTCAACATGGTTGTGCATCAGCTCCTCCAATCCCACAACATCTTGCTTTATGCCTTGCTCAAATTGTAGGAATTCTCTGAAAGAAAGACCTCTCATCTCATACATTGCTTGGCGACGAGAGAGATCTCCTTCTCCGGCTTGGATCTGAAGCATGGAAGATCCTGTGTAGACGACATTGAGCCCGGGAAAATCATCAGATATATTTTTCAGTAGCGTTTGCCATTTTTCGTAATAATGGATTTCATCAATGAAAATGTATGTGCCTCCATTATTATAGTGTGCTTCCACTACGTCCAATATGTCATGAGACGCAAAGTAAAGATTGTCAAGTGATATATAGAGCACTTTGTCGAGATCATTGCCTTGGAAAGATTCTTTGATGTGTTGCAAAAGCATAGTCGTTTTTCCACATCCTTTAGGACCTTTTATGCCAATAAGGGAGTCCTTCCATTCTATCTTATAATTAAGATAACGGAAGAAATCCATTGGGGTGTTCATCAACTTGCGGATGAATGTCCTTCTTAGTGTTTCTATCTCTAACTCTGCCATAACGTCTTCTTTTTATTGTATATTGACGTTACAAAATTACAAATAATATCTGGAAATACTAATTTTTAGATATTTTTAGTGTCTCTAAACACTAATTTTGGGTTGTTTTTAGTATATGTAAATACTAAAAATGGCCAAAATTTAGTATCTGCAAATACTAAATTGTATTATTTTGCTGAATATTAAGTATTTATGTTATGTTGCAAATGCGTGGCTTGATCAGTTGTCTTGTTTATGAATGTAGATGTCGTGATCTCCTTTGTCGTATTGATAGTATTTTCCATCAGACTTGATACAGTCGAGCTGGAAATAGGTGCGGATATAATTGTCGTATGGCATTATCGACACTTTCCATACTTGGCCGAGATCTGAAACGTCGCCACTATTATATTTTGCATCTGCTGCGCTATTTGGAAGGGAGATGTGCCATTCCGACATGTTTTCTCTGCCCCATCTGCCGAGATGATCCCATCTGTTACCAAAACTTGTGCTCCAGAATAGTGGAAGTTTGGTGTTGGAACTTAGTGTCTCCGACTGCTTTTTGAGATCGTCAGTCAACTGTTTGATGTCATTCTTTACGTCGGTAGATTTATACCAAAGTTCAAATCCAAAGTCGGTGTCAACATAGTTGGCTGGCTTTTTCACTGCCTCCATTGTCTCTGTTGGATGAAATACAAAACCAGTGGAGTCTTTTATCTGGTTTATTTTCTCTTTATAAAGTTTATGCTTCACCGAACAACTTGAGATAGCTGTGATGAAACAAATAAAAAATATCAATCCGAATGCTGATCTGTTTTTCATAGTTTTATCTCTTTTTGAAAACGACGGCAATTTATAAAAAAGAAAATAATAATCCGACTTTGTAATGATTAAATAATAGATAAAGAGACGTACTTTTTGTACACTTTCTTTTTCTTTTATTGCTTGTCGGCTTCAAAATATGTACTTTTGCACCGCAATTTTAAATTATATCTACTTATAAATATTACTGACATTATATGAAGAAGTATGCGATGTTGGGACTATTGCTCTCAATTTATGGTTATGCGGAAGCTCATGAGAAGAATGAAGATGTCACGTTGATTGATGAGGTTGTTGTGACGGGAGCACGTGAGACATCTGATATTCGTCATTTGCCGATGACTGTGTCTGTCGTGGGCAGAGAGGAATTGGTGAAGAATGAACAGCCTAATGTTTTGCCGTCGGCTGTGGTGAATGTTCCGAGTCTGTTTGTCACATCACGTGGAATGATGGGATACGGAGTGAGTGGCGGTGCTGCTGGAGGAATCAACCTTCGTGGTATCTCAGGAGGAACAGGTGGTTTGCTGGTTCTTATTGACGGTCATCCTCAGTACCAAGGTATCTTTGGTCATCCTATTTCAGATTCTTATCAGACAATGATCACGGAACGTGTGGAGGTGTTGCGTGGACCAGCATCAGTGCTCTACGGTTCTAACGCTATGGGTGGTGTGATCAATATCGTCACTCGTGGAATGAAGGAAGACGGTGTGAAAACGGACATCAATATCAGTGGCGGTTCGTGGGGAACAGCTCAGGCTGAGGCTACCAA
>CAMJFV010000212.1 GCA_946405045.1 uncultured Bacteroidales bacterium
GTACTCCTGCAAACTCAATATGCTCACTAATCGCGTAAACCACAATCTCTCCGTTCTGTGCCACAGCGTCTATCTCTATCTCCTTACATCTCTCCATAAACTCAGAGATGACAACAGGATGTTTCTTTGATACGTTGGCTGCCAGCTTCAAGAAATTCTCAAGCTGTGACTTGTCGTAGCAAACGTTCATCGCAGCTCCAGACAACACATATGATGGACGTACCAATACTGGGAATCCAACTTCATCAACAAATCCGTAGATATCCTCAAGACTTGTAAGCTCACTCCAACGTGGCTGGTCGATTCCAAGTTCATCACACATAGATGAGAACTTCTGTCGGTCCTCAGCACGGTCGATATCGACTGCCTGTGTACCAAGCAATGTCACACCTGCATCTGAAAGTTTTACAGCAAGATTGTTTGGAATCTGTCCTCCCGTCGACACGATGACTCCCTTCGGATTCTCCATCTCTATGATATCCATAACACGCTCGAAACTCAACTCATCGAAGTAAAGTCTGTCGCACATATCATAGTCAGTAGAAACTGTCTCTGGATTGTAGTTGATCATCACTGAACGAAGACCTTCCTTGCGGATTGTGTTCAACGCATTTACACCACACCAGTCGAACTCTACAGATGATCCGATTCGGTATGCTCCAGATCCAAGTACGACTACCGACTTATGGTCGCCAACATACTTGACATCATTTGCTGTACCTGAATATGTGACATATAGATAATTTGTCTGTGCTGGATACTCAGCGGCAAGTGTATCGATCTGCTTAACTACAGGCAAGATACCTTTGTTCTTTCTGTGTGCACGGACATTCAAAACCTCTTTTTCGATCACGTCGTTGCCACACTTTGTAACAAGACGAGCTATCTGGAAGTCGGAGAATCCCAACTGTTTTGCACGAAGAAGAATGCCATCTGGCAACTCCTTCAACGAGTTGAATCCTGATAGATTCTTCTCCAAACTGATAATATTCTCAAGTTTCTGCAAGAACCACAAGTCGATCTTTGTCAATTCGTGGATTCTCTCTATAGAATAACCCTCATGAAGAGCCTGTGCGATATAGAATATACGCTTATCAGTAGGCTTTGACAATGCTGAATCCAAATCGTCGGACATCAAATCTTTGTTTGCAACAAATCCGTGCATGCCCTGTCCGATCATACGAAGCCCCTTCTGGATGCTCTCCTCAAATGTGCGTCCGATTGCCATGATCTCACCAACCGACTTCATTGAAGATCCTAACAGACGGCTTACTCCATGGAATTTACCAAGATCCCAACGAGGAATCTTACATACGATATAGTCAAGTGCAGGCTCAAAGAACGCTGAAGTCTCCTTTGTCACAGAGTTCTTAAGCTCTGGCAAAGCATAACCCATACCAAGTTTAGCAGCGACAAAAGCAAGTGGATATCCCGTCGCCTTTGAAGCCAAAGCAGAAGATCTTGATAGACGGGCGTTAACCTCTATCACTCTGTAATCTTCACTCTGTGGGTCGTATGCGTACTGCACATTACACTCTCCTACGATTCCGATATGGCGGATAATGCGGATTGCAGTCTCACGTAGTTTATGATAATCTTTATTTGAAAGTGTCTGAGACGGTGCTACTACGATACTCTCTCCTGTATGGATTCCAAGTGGGTCGAAGTTTTCCATATTACATACTGTAATACAGTTGTCGTACTTATCACGGACAACCTCATACTCAACCTCTTTCCATCCCTTCAACGACTTCTCTACCAACACCTGTGGAGAATATGAGAATGCCTTCTCAACAAGTATTCTCAACTCTTCATCGTTGTTGCAGAAACCAGAGCCTAGTCCACCAAGTGCGTAAGCGGCGCGCACGATCACTGGATAACCAAGTTCGTTAGCTGCCTTCAAAGCATGGTCGATATCTGTAACAGCCTCACTCTTAATATAGTTGACGTTGATTTCAGCCAACTTCGAGTTGAAGATCTCACGGTCCTCTGTATCGATGATTGCCTGAACCGGAGTTCCAAGCACCTCAATATTATATTTCTCTAGGATGCCTCCCTTATATAGAGCCACACCACAGTTCAACGCTGTCTGTCCACCGAACGACAAGAAGATTCCGTCTGGACGCTCTTTCTGGATAGCTCTCTCCACAAACTCAGGAGTCACAGGCAAGAAATAAACCTTGTCAGCCACACCCTCAGAAGTTTGGACAGTTGCGATGTTTGGATTGATAAGCACCGTCTTCACACCCTCTTCACGAAGAGCTTTCAACGCCTGTGAACCAGAGTAGTCAAACTCTCCAGCCTCACCGATCTTCAACGCTCCTGATCCAAGTAGCAATACTTTATTATACTTCTTAGGTCCTGTGAACTTGCCCTCGTCGATGATGCTTACAGGCTCATTGCTCTGCTTTGCCACCATATCCACGAATGTGTCGAACAAGAATTCTGTATCTGTAGGACCTGAACTTGCCTCTGGGTGGAACTGAGCCGAGAAGAAAGGCTTAGACTTATGACGGATACCCTCATTTGTACCGTCATTCATATTGATGAACAATGGCTCCCAATCAGATGGGATTGTTTTATTGTCGACGGCAAAACCGTGATTCTGCGAAGTGATATATGCACGTGTGCTACCAACCATGCTCACTGGCTGGTTGTGGCTACGGTGACCATACTTCAATTTATATGTCTGAGCTCCAGCGGCGATAGAAAGCAACTGGTTACCCATACAAATTCCGAAGATTGGCTTGTTTTTCTGCAATGCGACGCGGATGTGCTCGACTGTCTTTCCACAAAGAGCAGGGTTACCTGGACCGTTTGAGATGAATAGTCCGTCATACTCAAGAGTGTTGAAATCATAGTCCCAAGGCACGCGAGTTAGGGTAACATCACGTTTCAACAAGCAACGGATAATATTATTCTTGACACCACAGTCGACCATCACGATCTTGTACTTACCTTTTCCGTAAGTCACAACCTCCTTGCAACTTACCTTAGCGACAAGATTCTCAAGATTTGGATCAACGAATGGAATGTCTTTATTTTCATCAGGGAAAACCAACTTCCCCTTCATCGCACCCTTCTCACGAACGATCTTCGTAAGCTCACGAGTGTCGATACCGCAGATTCCTGGGATTTTCTCAGTCTTTAGCCAGTCGCCAAGGCTCTTCACAGCGTTCCAATGGCTGTAGCGGTCAGAGTAGTCAGAGATAATGATTGCAGACGCCTGAATTTTGTCAGACTCATAAAATTTGGAAATACCGAACTCATCCTTTTCATCATTCGGCACTCCGTAGTTGCCGACAAGAGGGAAAGTGACTGTTAACAACTGGCCTGCATAAGATGGATCCGTCAAACTTTCTGGATAACCTACCATGGCAGTGGCAAACACTACCTCACCAGAAACAGGAGCCTCGTATCCAAACGATTTTCCTTCAAATACGGTACCGTCTTCAAGCACCAAATTCAATGGTCTGTATGCGTGCATATTCTTTTATTTTTTTCAGTTCTTAAAAAATCGCACAAATTTCGTGATAATTTTTGATTATAGAAAGAGAATTTTGAAAAAATCCTCAAATTGTGAATAACAGACCTCCGTTTCAACAAAATATGCTAAAAAACATGCAAAATTGTATTTGGTCACAACTTCGTTCTCGACATCCAGAATTTCAATATGATAATCCGGAATAAATTCTGTTCATAAACGCGAACCGCCGCATATAATAAAAAATACAGCGATGTCCATTATTATAGAGATAACTAAAGAAAAAAAGATGAGTCTTCCCCAACGTCTTCTGCCATCTATCCTTAAATATAAATGTGATAATAATATGATCAAAGGCATCAGTAAACACAAAAGATAAAATGCGATCATTGCGACAATAGAGTATGCATTATTTATCATTAAAGAATTAGAGAAGCACCCAAATATAACACAGATGGCAAAAATTGTAATTTTACTTCGCAAATCTGGTTGAAATCCCCAAAAATTCAAAAGCGAAGACGAAATCATCATGATGATAAATCCAGTCAACACACTCAAGAAAATGATCGCAACCGTCCTCCAACTATCACCAGAAAAGACAATCGGTTCACTGGAATCGCCAGTCACTTTCACATTATAAGTTTTTGATTTATGAAGTCTAAACTCCTTGCTGACATAAATCATTTTTGTTTTAGGGAAATAGACAGCCAACCGAGTTCCACTTAGTCCTTTATAAATTCGAGCCTCATAAGTAAGTCTTCCTGTTTCCGTATAATCATCAAATGCACCCACGAAAACGGAAAACAGACCTTTTTCAAGTCTTTCTATGACATCAACAGAATCATTTTTAGCATCATATACATAAAATTTATCGTCATCAAAATTTTCTTGTTCTTTGGATTGTTTTAAATCATTGGAATATTTTAGTCTTCTAGAA
>CAMJFV010000213.1 GCA_946405045.1 uncultured Bacteroidales bacterium
ATGGGAGAAATTGAGCTGTATGCCATTGACATTTCATTTTTAAACGTGGCATATATTTTAAGAAAAAAATCATCGGAGATTCTTTATGACGCTTTAGGCATTCTATTACAAAGAATTAATGTCTTAAGCGTAACAAGATTTGATTTGGAAAATGCAATAAATGCCAAGCACAATGATTTTGAAGATTGCGTACAATTCTATTCCGCTCTATCTGGAGACATGGATTGTATAATCACCCGCAATAAAAAAGATTTTGAAAATTCTGATATTCCAGTTTATACTTCTAGTGAATTTCTAGATTTGTTGAATATCGAATACTAAATAATAGCAATGCAAGACGAAAACGAAGATATAGAGATTTTCAAAGACGGCGAAGCTCCAGAGGCTGAGCTTGGCAATGACGGTCAACTTCACGAACATTTCCGATTCAGTGTGCCAGAAGGCAAGAAATTGGTACGCATCGACAAATTCCTTGTCGGTGTGATGCCTCATGTGAGCCGCAACCGTATACAGATGGCGGCGGATTGCCAAACTATCCTGGCCAACGGCAAACCGGTAAAGTCGAGCTACAAAGTGAAGCCGAACGACGAGATTTCCGTCATGCTGTCGTATCCGCCATCGGATTTCACAATAATTCCCCAGGACATTCCTATCAATATCGTCTACGAGGATAAGGATGTTGTGCTTGTCAACAAGGCGGCAGGTATGGTGGTGCATCCAGGATTCGGCAATTTCCAAGGAACATTGCTAAACGCTTTGGCATGGCATCTGAAGGATGACCCAGACTACGACACCACAGATCCACGACTTGGACTCGTGCACCGTATAGACAAAGACACATCCGGATTGCTTATAATAGCCAAGAATGACGACGCGAAAAGTGATCTCGGCAAGCAATTCTTCAACAAGACCACCCGTCGACGCTACAACGCTCTTGTATGGGGAAATGTGGAGAAAGACGAGGGGACAATCGACGCTGATATAGCACGTGACCCTAAAGACAGAATGCTCTTCACTACGTTTCCAAACGGAGAAAATCCGTCTGCCAAACATGCAGTGACACATTACAAAGTGTTGGAAAGATTCGGGTACGTCACATTGGTGGAGTGTATTCTTGAGACAGGACGTACACATCAGATCCGTGTACACATGAAACATATCGGCCACACTCTGTTTGCCGACGAAAGATATGGAGGAATGGAGATACTGCGTGGAGAGCGCACGTCCAGCTACCGTAAGTTTGTAAGCAATTGTTTTGCAATTTGTCCTCGTCAGGCACTACATGCCAAGACACTTGGATTCCGTCATCCACGCACAGGAGAAGAGATGGATTTCGACTCTTCTATTCCTAGCGATATGAAGGCATTACTAGACAAGTGGAGAAATTTCTATCAGAATCACGTCTATTAATCAAAATCTTTTATTTGATTTAGCAGTTTATATGTTATTCAAGACACAAAAAAACGCAGGCACATAAGTGTCTGCGTTTTTTTATTTTCTATTTTGTCTAGTTCTTATGCCATTGCAGCAATGAATGACTTGTATTGAGCAAGGAAATCAAGTTTTTCCTTAAGACCCTGCTGAGATGCAGAATCACTCATAACACTAGACAAGAAACCAGACTGCCAAGCTGCGTCATCAGACTTGTTTGCCCACGCCAAAACAACATTGACAAGTTCTTTCTGCTGATCTGTAGGCAAAGTATGGAATACATTCAACATCCTCTCTAGCCCCTCCTCAGTGGCAGGAATAGATGCTAATTTATCCTCATAGATAGCATCAAACAAAGCTTTATGAGACTCACCCTGTTTGATTCCACCAGTTTTTCCCTGACCAAGCTGATCTTTTCCTTCAAAGTATTCTGAAAATACATCCAACAAATCCTTTGTTGTAACTTCATTCATCACAACACCAAGATTCTCAATCTGAGAGATTGCCTCATCCAACAATTCTGTTGCTGCCTTTTTGCCAGCTTCATCAGAAGCTGCAGCTCCCAAGAATGTCTGCATCCATTCTGAATTGTTCTTATTCTTGTTGTAATCAACCACAGTCTCAGCAAGATTCTGCAATTGATCCTTTGTCATAGAAGTTGCCTGATCCAACAGGTTGCCACCTTTAAAGTTGTAACTTTCAACAACTTCCTTCATTACATTACCTGCCTCTGTTGCATTATCAACTTGCTCTTGTTTTGGTTCGTCATCATCGTCATCGTCGCCACAAGAAGAAGTTCCCATAGAGAAAGCACATCCAATTGCAAGTGCCACCCAAAAATTCCTTAGTTTAATCATATGCCCTATTACTTTAATTAATTTATTTATCATCATGACTTTATGCCATAACACGGACAAATATATCCCTTTATATTCAAAAAACAAATTTCTTGTTGATTTTTAACTTTTTCCGAGCAATATTTTTTTTACTTCATGAAGTTTGTTCAAAGCTTCAATCGGTGTCAGATTGTCGATGTCAATTGTCAGAATCTCATCACGCACTTGAGAAAGTGTAGGATCATCAAGTTGGAAAATACTCAACTGTGTGCCGGCTGGAAGTTTTGGCTCCGTAGCCTTCTTTATTTTCTCAGTTGTGACGTCTGTATCCCTATGTTGTTCTTCAAGACGGTGCAGAATCTCGTTTGCTCTATCTACGACAGTAGACGGCATACCTGCAAGTTTAGCCACATGGATACCGAAACTGTGTTCACTTCCACCCTCTTTCAGTTTACGCAAGAATATCACCTTACCATCAGCCTCACGTACCGACACATTATAGTTTTTCACTCGATCAAACGTGTTTTCCATCTCGTTAAGCTCATGGTAGTGAGTGGCGAAGAGAGTTTTAGGATTAGCCTTTGGATTCTCATGAAGATACTCCACGATAGCCCATGCGATTGAGATTCCGTCATAAGTGGAAGTTCCACGGCCAAGCTCATCAAACAGCACAAGTGAACGGTCAGTGATATTGTTGATGATGCTCGACGCTTCCGTCATCTCCACCATAAACGTTGATTCTCCCATCGAGATATTGTCAGAAGCTCCCACACGTGTGAATATCTTATCAACGACTCCGATGTGGGCACTGTCAGCAGGTACGAAACATCCAATCTGAGCCAACACAACAATCAAAGCAGTCTGACGAAGCAATGCCGACTTACCAGCCATATTAGGACCGGTGATCATCATAATCTGCCTCTTTTCATTGTCGAGTTCCACACTGTTGGCGATATATGGGCTGTCTATTGGCAACTGACGTTCGATCACAGGATGACGTCCCTCACGAATATCAATCACAAGGCTGTCGTCGACTACTGGTCTCACATACTTGTATTTTTCAGAAATTGACACAAAAGACATCAAACAATCAAGTTGCGCAATTATAGAAGTGTCAGTCTGGACAGGTGAGATATAATCGGCGAGCTCATCGATAAGCTCCATGAACAATCGCGTCTCCAACGGGATTATCATCTCCTCCGCCTTGGTGATTTTAGCTTCAAGTTCTTTCAATTCAGGAGTGATATAGCGTTCAGCTCCAGTAAGAGTCTGCTTACGGATCCACTCCTGAGGAACCTTATCCTTATGAGTGTTTCGCACCTCAAGATAATAGCCGAACACATTATTGTAGCCCACCTTAAGGGATGTGATGCCTGTGCGAGCTGTCTCCTCATCCTGGATCTGCAAAAGCACATCCTTGCTGTTGGTAGAAATACGTCTCCAACTATCAAGATCCTCATTATATCCTGGAGCGATCACACCACCCTTCGACAATAAAGCAGGAGGATTCGGCACAATCATCGCGTCGATCTTAGAGCATATATGCTCACAAGGATTAAGGCGCTCAGCCATTCCCTGAAGGTTGACGTTGCTGCTCTGGGAGCAAGCCATTTTAATAGGACCCACCATCTTCAATGCCGAGCACAAAGCCAGCACATCACGTGGATTGGCACGTTTGGCAGCGATTTTAGAGACGATACGTTCCATATCGCCGATCTGAGGCAGACATTCGTTGAGAAGCTCACGCAATTGTTTCTCCTGGAACAACGTCTCGACAATCTCATGACGCTCTACAATTGGAGTGACCTCTTTAAGAGGTTGAGCCAGCCAACGCATCATCTGACGTGAACCCATAGGTGTCATCGTCTCATTGATAATGCCGAGAAGCGAACGTTGGTTTTCGTCCGACGTAGGGAAAAGTTCAAGGTTACGCACCGTGAAACGGTCCATCCAGACATATTTCTCCTCCTCAATACGACGGATTGAATTGACGTGGCTGATATTTTTATGTTGGGTATAGTCGAGATAATGAAGGATCGCGCCTGCAGCAACCTGACCCACCTGAAGATTTTCCACACCAAATCCTTTCAGAGACGTAGTGTTGAAATGGGCAAGAAGTTTTCCACGTGCACTGTCAGGAGTGAAAGCC
>CAMJFV010000214.1 GCA_946405045.1 uncultured Bacteroidales bacterium
AACACTGAACAGCAAGGCGAATATTGATGAGAGGAAAGATTTTGAACAGTTTTTAGCGGAGCATCCAGAATCTTTGGCTGTAGTAGAGTTGGATAAATTGTATAAGGAAGATAGTATTAAAGATGCTATAAAAAAAGATAAAAGTTTGGGATATTCTAAATCAAAGCAATTGTTAAAAGCTTATGATAATGAAAAAAAATCTTTTCAGGAATATTTGGAAACCAATCCAACGGGGATAAGGAATGCTTTTTATGGCAGTAACGACAGCTATACCAATGAGTATACGAATGTGGTAAGGTTTTATAATTGTTTCAAAAACGAAATTAAAACAAATAAATCCAATCCTAAAAAAATATGTGTTCCTATTTACATAGAAGGAATCGGAGCCAAGCCAAGAAAACTAAAAACAGATGAAGATTCCAACAATTCAGAACAGAATAATAAGGTAGATTTCACCACTTCTCCAACAAGTGGTACTGAAATAGCATCGTATGGCAAATATGAGAATGGCAAATTATCATTAGATGAATTCATAAATGATAATGGTGGTTTTATCTCTTGCAGTGATGACGAGTTGGGATCAGCCTTAGGAATAGGGTTGTTTGGAGTAAAGAAGAAAGTAGAGTCGGCATGTGAGAAAATCAATGATCTTATATCTGAATATGTGAAGAAAGAAAATACGGAGGTGTCAATTTATTTATATGTGTTCGGTTTCAGCAGAGGAGCTGCCGCAGCACGATGCTTTTCATCATTTCTGAAAAGAAGAAGTGGAGAGACTAATGTGAAAAAAACGCTAAATACGCGTGTTATGGGTTGGCGTACACATATGGACGTCGCAAAAAAGTTGGAAAAAGAGAATGATTATAGAACAAGTTTGAAAAGAGACTGGTTGGATAAATTAACCGGGATCAGTTTTTCCCCATCCCCGAAAGTGAAATTTTTGGGATTGTATGATACTGTTTCCTCTTATGGTGCAGATTTTATGGATGATGTGGATGAGTTATCATTGAAGATCGATCCTAAAAATGTGGAGAATGTCTTTCAAATTTGTGCTGGAGATGAGTATAGGGTTAATTTTATGTTAACCGACATTTCTTCAGCTGGAGGAGATGACAAATATATAATCATTCCGGGTGCACACAGTGATGTAGGAGGAGGATATGCTCATGGCAGTAAAGAACTCCTTAATTGTTACTGGAACTACACAAGAGGACTTAAGGGAAAGAAACTGTTGCATGATGAAGGATGGTTCAACGAGGGTGAATCAGAACGAACTATCAGCAACCTGTACAGCATCATTCCGTTCCTTCTTATGAAGGATAAGATTGTAGGGCGTGATGAGGTTTTTAAAACCAAAAAATATGATGATTATCAATTACCTACTTCTAAAGAAAAAACAATCGATGGAATTAAGCACGTATATAGTAAAGATTTATGCGATTTCTATAATAAATTAAAAGGAGGAGCATATGAATACAAAATCGAAAAAACGGGATGCCTTTTCTTTAAAAGAAAGACCATCAAATTGTTGTCTGAAGAAGAGGATTTGTTAAAAAAAATAAGGCATGACTTTTTGCACTTGTCAGCCAAAAAGGAGTGTTTTAAGGATGGATTCGTATATAATTCTGATAAATGGAACAAAAGAACTGTGATTCCTGGTTAAGTATTGGATATTTGACATTCCAATTTTATTTTTGCAAAAAAAACGATAATGATAAAGAAATTTTTTCTATTGTGTTTTTGTTTTTTCTCTTTGATGACACTAAATGCGGAAAATAAAGAAACACAGAAAGTAAAAGAAAAAGAACAGATGGAGAAAGAAAGATTTTATTATGACGTGTGCTGCTCCGCACCAAGATTAAACCCTGGGGAGTATGTGTCGGTAGGTTTTATCGGAAATTCAGGAACGTTAAGCCCCTTTGGCAATAACATTGTAGATGGAGGAATGGGGTGTGGCATGGACGGTGTTGCCAGAGATCGGTCAAGAAAATATTGTTTGCCTAAAGCTGTAGAGGCGATGTGGGTCTCCTATTCGGACAGAAAGGTATATTCTGTAGCCTCTTTGTTACCCTACGACATGATATTGTCGTTGTTCAATGATGGAGGAACGCCATGTATTCCGGCATCTCAGGACACAACCGGAGAAGAAAGACTTCGACTGATTCAAGGGTTGGATCTCTGTTTCATGCCAGAAGGGAAAGTAATGCTGTATGTGAAAGCCCCTGTAAAATGTATTCTGCTGGATTGGTCGGCTACAGGAAATGAAGTTACTGATGATAACATTTTATCTAAATTATATAAACGACGTGAGTTGGATGATATTGAAAGTTTTTTTGATAAGATGTCTTCGTATCCAGAAGATGAACATTGGACTTCTTATCGGAGCAAGCATGGATCAGTAGCCCCATTATTGGAACGATATCTTCAAAGATTCAACTACACCTTGAATTTTGAGTTTGAGAACGAAGAGACATCAGTTTATAGTGTGGAATCTTATTTTACAAATGGTGAACATTATGATCGTACACCTAAATATAACGAGGCGTTCAAGATGCCATCCCGATTAAAAGAATTCTGGGTTATGTGGGATTACAAAGACTCCCGTTACTCATGTTATATGTATTTCAATGAGGCAGAGGTACTTAAAGTGTTTGATGAGGCATATGGAGGAGAAGACAGAACTCAAAAGGGAGAGTTGAAAATCAAGGTCTGCAAGTACAACAACCTCTTTGACATATCGTTGAATGTGGGAGACAAGTCTATCAAACTGGAGAAAACTGCGATACGAGTATTTCGACGTCCGATTGAAAATCCTACAAAAGCAGGAGAATTGATCTACAAGAATTACAAAGGGGACCACACGAATTTCTTTGCTGATGATGACGAATATGTTGGGGAATAATTGCTTCTTTGGGAATTGTGGAAGTGGTGGAGTAATGAAACTCTGCCAATCACAATCCTTATTTCTGTCGATTATCTAGAGTTAAAAAAACTATTAATTTTCATTGACGAATAAGTATAATTACTCCAATACAAAATAAGTCATTTGAATATTTTCGTTTTATGCCTCGTTAGTCGAGAAATTATATTGCAAAAACAATCTTTTTTCGTAATTTTGCAGCCCGTAACCTTAACTGGTTATTCTAAGGTTAGAAAATGATGTTATCAGAAGGTCCTTATGAGATGTTGATGCGGTTTGTTTAGAGAAATGCGATTTTTTGGTCACATAATAATTTTATTTTTCTGATTAGAAACTGATTAGAAACTGATTAGAAACTGATTAGAAACTGTATCATCATAATTGTCAAACTTGAAATGGACAACAAACATGACATCTCCTGTGGAAAGATAGATTTTCGTCTATCGTTGTTTTTCCTATGCGTCGTGATATTTTCGTTCTTCATGTCTGGTGCAAACGCACAAAGTAATATTCGTCCAATTAAGATCCAATTGAATGATACGAAATATCTTTTTCTAAAGTTTCCTGCAGAAGTCAACTATGCGGACATGGGAAGTGGTAAACTTATGGCTGAGAAATGTCTCGACAAAATATTGAAACTGAAAGCAACCGTGCCACAATTTGACAAAACCAATCTCAGCGTTGTCACAACTGATGGGAAATACTACAGCTTCATAGTCGAGTACAATTCCAATCCATCGTATATTGCCGTCGACATGGAGAATGTGAAGGATAGCATTACGTCGACGGATATCATTACGTCGACTGGCATTGAAGTGAGTAACATTCATACAACACATATCATCTTGCCAACAAAGGTGTCAGATATTGCAATAGGTCACAAAGAGGTCATCAGCGAGAAGGCTCAGACTATAGACAATATAGTCAGGGTGAAGAGTGTTGTAGATGATAAAGGGAATTTCTATGAGACGTCGATCACTGTTGTAACCGCCGATGGAAAAATTTATCCGATGAACGTCGGATATGCGAAAAATCCGAAAGAGATGAGCATCTCATTCTCCAAAGGAGGCAGTGCGTTGTTTGAGGATATGAGCGTTGACGACGAGAATATGCGAAAAATATCTGAATGGATAATCAAGAAAGGACAGTATATATATGATCTTGGAAGAGAAGATTATAAAATGATTTTTCAATTATACAGTGTCTTTACGGATCAAGATGTTATCGCTTTTCATTTACATGCAAAAAACAAAAGTAAGATAGATTATCCTATCGACTTTTTGAAAGCATATATTTCGGATAAACTGAATGGAAAGAAGTATCTTACTCAAGATGAAGAACTTTATCCAATATACAGTTATTATAGTAACGAAGATAAGGTAATCCATGGGAAGAATGACATGGATATAGTGCTATTTTACAAGAAGTTCACTATTTCAAAAAAGAAGATACTTTTTTTTGAGATGTATGAGGAAAACGGAGGACGAAAC
>CAMJFV010000215.1 GCA_946405045.1 uncultured Bacteroidales bacterium
GTTGATAGCCTCAAGATAAAAGTGCGAGTAATTCTCAATTGGAATCCAAGAGAAAGAACCCCATTCACATGTCTCATTCCAACGGAAATCACTCGGATCTGTCTCATTGGCACACTCCACACCCCAATATGGGAATGCACGCACACTCTTCATACAATTCTCTTTGGATGTAGACTGTACGATCTTGTATTCCGCACGTGGAGACGGAGTTCCATTCTCTCCTACTCTGACGTCACATGAGATGATGTGCTCACCGTCTTCTATATTTGCACGGGAATAAGTCTCAAACCAACGGTCGTAACGACCAGTCATGAGTTCATTGTCGATATACCAGTTGTAGATCAAATTAGATTCAGGCAGACCCTTTGGCACACTTGCGCGGAAACTTCTACACTCACCTCGGCAAAGGAACATGCTCTTGCCATTCTCTTCCACGATTTGTGGAGCCGGTCTCTGCTTCTCAGGAGCTGGCATGCCGACATAAAGAGTATCAGGAGCACCGCTGCGTTTGAATGTAAGTGTGATAGTGGCACCGTCTAACCACTCTTCCGTTGGAAAACCCATATCCTTGAAAGAAGTCGGTTTAGTCATTCGCATAACGCTGAATGGCGACGCTACAACCACATTGACTGGTTCACTCAATTCATGCATCGACTGGTCTTCCTTCGACAATTTGTAGCGGCTTCGACGCAATTGAATTTTATGTGTGATTTTCGTTTTTTTGCAAAACCAGGTGATATTTTCGTCACTCTTTCGTGTCTTCATCATAGCCATTGAATCCGTAGTGGAAGGCGTTTCAAAAAGGCCATAATAAGCAGCATGCACCGGGCTCAATAGCAGGCCTAAGAGCATGAATATATTGATCAAAAATAATTTATTCCATTTCATAGTGGCAAATATAGCACTTTTTACTCTTACAATTAAGAATTAAGAGTTAAAAATTAAGAGTTTAACTTTATCTACTGTGTTTGACAGAAGTTTTTTCATTTCTGTTGTAAAACATTTATATAGAGTTAAATTGTTTGTTCCTCTCCCACTCTCTCCGATAAATCACACAAAAAAAGCGGACCAACGTTTATTTATCATACGTTTGCCACTCGCTCTTTTTTACATAAGTTTCAAGATAATCCTGTGTCTTTCTCGGCATGTTCTTAAAGAAATCAAGTCCTGTTTTATTCTCCAATTCTCTTACCGACATAGCGTAATCCATTATCTTTCCCTTTAAATTTTTCTCATTCGGCATAAGGAACGCTATCATCTTTGGATGCTTCTTGTTGCTATAGTCAAACACAACCTTGAAATGATGTGTCGGGATAGACACTTTCGTTTTAATCGTGCGCTCTCCCTTCTTCTTCACAAGTTTCTGCTCTTTTCCTGTCAGCAATGGACCTGTGACAATATACACTCTATCATAAAGTCTTGCCCAATAGCGTGTCATGTTTTCCAAATCGTTCCAAAGTCCAGCGTTGAACGCATGAACCTGCGGACTCATATTGCTCATGTAATAGCACTCTATCTGTGCTACCTTATCAAAACGGAAATCTGCCGACGGTGCCATGTGTCCACGGTCGTAGCCAGTGCCTGAATAATCCGAATATGTGGCTGAACCTGTTTCGATTATCGGATCATCGTTGAAATAATCCTCTTTTTTCGCTGACGTATTTGTGACCTCATCGTATGTCAACTCATAACTCACCCATTCTGCCTGCTCATCTCTCTCACTATACGATAGGAAATAATGCTTGTGATGGTAGACTTTTCCACGACGAGTGGAATGTATGAAAATAGAATCGCCCTCTCCCATCTTCTGTAGGTCGGCAATAGCGTCGGCAGTGCTATACTTGTTTGCACTTTTCTTCGTCGACGCTGGGGTTTGCGCCAAGCTAGTTTCTGCCTGTTTCTGCTCGTTTTGCAACGTCGGAATTCCTGCAAAATCCTGCTTAGTTTCTGTATAACAACCACTTAACATCAACAAAGAAACAATTTTTAATGTACGGGAAAATATCTTTTTCATATAATCTATCAACTTGTTTTGCGAAAATACAAAAATGAAGGGGAAAAAAAACAAAAACAAATTATTTTTGTGCGTGATACATGAAAGACACAAGAAATGACAAAGATAACACTCACTGTCACAAATAACCTTGAAAGCGACCAGCGCGTCAATAAAGTGGCGACTTCGCTTCACAAATTCGGTTACGACGTCAAAGTGGTCGGTTGCAAAAGCCGACCATGCAAACCATATCAGAAAGAGTATGCCACTGAACGTCTCAACGTCTTCTTCAAACGTGGCGTCCTTTTCTACGCTGAGATCAATATCAGATTTTTCTTCCATCTGCTTTTTTCCGACGCTGATATATTCACAGCCAACGACACTGACGCTCTTGCCGGCACTTATCTCGCCGCCAAACTGCGTGGCAAACCACTTGTGGTGGATCTCCACGAGCTCTTCCCTGAGGTGCCAGAGGTGACAAACCGCAAGTTCGTGAAAGGAGTATGGACTAAAGTCGAAGACTGGATCCTGCCAAAAGTCAAACATGGATGCACCGTATGCCAATCTATAGCAGATTATTACAAGAAAAGATATGGCATCGACCTTGGTGTGGTGCGCAACATGCCATCCTACAAAAGTTTAGACGACATTCCGTCTACTGAAATAAGTTCTATTCCTGCTGATAAGAAAATCATCCTCTATCAAGGAGCAGTCAACGTGGGAAGAGGAGTAGAATGGATCATAGACGCAATGCCGTTCGTCAGAGAAGACGCTATTTTTGTTGTCGTCGGCAAAGGAGATCTCTACGATGAGTTGAAAACGAAAGCCAACGACCGCATAATATTCCTCGGACATATCCCATACGCAGAACTTGCGTCAATCACCAAAAGAGCATCGATAGGCGTATGTCTGCTCAAAAAACAAGGTCTGAGCTATTATTATGCCCTACCCAACCGTGTGTTCGACATGATACAATGCCACGTGCCTCTTCTCGCCACCGACTTCCCGGAAATACGCAGAATCGTCGCCACATATGAGACTGGCAAACTTATCTCTGGCTATTCTCCTGAAGCATTGGCTGAATCTATCAATTCAATGCTCGACGAGCCTATCGACCATGATAAATTCAGCAGAGTGGCGACTGAATTGTGTTGGGAAAAAGAAGAGGCAAAACTTAAAGCTATTTATGAGTCAGCTGAGAGATCAAACCGATAGCGGAAAGCAAAATATAATAAAATGAGAATCGGAATATTTCAATACGACATTCAATGGATGAATCCCGACGCCAACAACATTCGCGTCGAAGAGGAAATAAAAAAATATTATAGCGACGCAGAGAATCCCAAACTGGATCTTCTGGTATTGCCAGAGATGTATAATGTTGGTTTTTCAACAGACGCCCACAATCTTGCGGAAGAGATGGATGGCAAGTCGATCGCAAAAATCAAAACATTAGCAAAAGAATATGGGATTGCGATATGCGGATCTCTGCCAATAAAAGAAGACGGAAATGTGTACAACCGCTGTTTTTTCATCACTGAAGACGGGAATGTAAGCCACTACGACAAGAAACATCTCTTCTCCATCGGCATGGAACGTGAGGCATTCTCAGGAGGAGAAAAGCAAACGATAGTCAGCTACAAAGGATGGAACATCAATCTAAGTGTCTGCTACGACGTCAGATTTCCAGTGTGGATGCGCAACACAGGAAACAATTACGACATCCTGATCAATGTGGCGAACTGGCCCACTGTCCGCATCGACAGCTGGCTGACTCTGCTGAAAGCGAGAGCTATTGAGAACCAGGCCTACGTATGTGCGGCCAACCGCATCGGAGTGGACAATCTCTGCCTCGAATATAACGGACAGAGCACCATCTTCGATTTCAAAGGCAAAACACTCGCCACTGCCGACAATGAAGAAAAAATCGTCACAGCTGAATTTGATAAAGAAGCGTTGGAAAAATTCCGCAGAAAATTCCCTGTCTGGAAAGACGCAGATAAATTTGAAATAAAAACAACCATGTAGAGACGCACGGTCGTGCGTCTCCTTATATATCGTGCGTTTCCCCGATAACGGATGATGTTATAACAAATATGTTTTATCGTCGCAGAAATTTGAAGATTTTATTTGATTGAAATTCAAAGAACAACGAACATTTTTCAAAAAAAATCTGCAAAACATTTGGAGAACGCACGAAATGGCTATACCTTTGCAATCGCAAATGCGGATGTGGCGTAATTGGTAGCCGCGCTAGACTTAGGATCTAGTGTCTTGCGACGTGTGGGTTCGAGTCCCGTCATCCGCACAAAAGGAGAGCAGAAATGTTCTCCTTTTTTTATTTCCACATAGACGCAAATCATTATAGTATG
>CAMJFV010000216.1 GCA_946405045.1 uncultured Bacteroidales bacterium
GAGAACACCATACAAATATTGAGATGGAGAATGTCGTGTTAGATACCAATTGTTTAGTATCTTCATTAAAGAGATCTAGCATTTATTTCCCTATTTGGAGAGATTTTATATTAGGAAAATACTGTTTATGTTTCACTGATGACATATTGCATGAATATCAAGAAATTATCGAAAAACTTACAGGTTCGCCAATGATTGCTCGCAATGTCATTGCCGCCATACTAAACAGAAATAATATTCTTCATGTCGAAGTATTTTATCATTTCGAACTTATCACTGCAGATAAAGATGACAATAAATTTGTTGATTGTGCTATAAAAGCAGATGCAAAATTCATTGTATCAAACGACAAACATTTTGACGTACTCAAAACTATTCCTTTTCCTCGTGTCGAAGTCATTGATATAGATAAATTTCTTGAAGAATTAAAGAGATATTAGGAATAACATACATCGTCTATGGAATACATAATAATCATAATCGTCGCCATTATTATCTTTCTATTAATCAAATACTTTAACAAGCGAAAACTGACATTTACAGTTTTGGCTATATCATTTTTACTTTCAATTTTTCCATGTTCTATGGGAGTAATTGAGTTGGGCGATGGTCCAGGTGATGGACTTATCATAGTTGGTATATATATGTTTGTTATCCTTCCTTGGCTGACAATGTTGATGATGACAATCATATCGAATTTCCACACATTTTATGTATTAAGTATCGGATTCTTCATCAACATGGCTATTGTATTCGGCATTATTTGTTTAGAGACGAGGTTAAAATCTCCCACCACCGCTCCACTTTTATTCATTATAAACACCGCATTTTTTATTCTCTGTGCATACATTATAGAGAAAGCCCAAACTACGCCAATGAAGATTGCGGCAGTCGCTTTGACGCTGGCATCCCTAATTGTGCCATACGGTTTTGTGGGGCTATATTTTAAGTGTATATAACAGACGTTGCCTATGGAAATAATATTCTTACTGGTATTTATAGCTTTTTTAATTTCCGCAATTGTCACAAACCAGAATTTCACAAAGCGTAAACTGGCATTTATCGGGTTGTCCACATCTTTCGCATTAACCATAATACCATGCATTGTCTCTGGAATTTCAGCGAAATATCCATCAGACGGAGATAGTCTAGGAGGTGGCTTTTTAATGCTCTTTGCACTTTTTATGGCCATATTGTTATGGTTGACATTGGTTGTCATTGTGCTGAAATGTCATTACCGCGTATTGTGTTACGCATTCGCCATCATAATGGCCGTCTGTTTTGCATTCAATTATTTTTCAGTCGGATTCTACGACAAAATTCTGTTGTTGTTAACGGCTAACGCAGTATACCATATCATCAGTGCTATACTTATTGAGAAAGCCAAATCTATGCCTATGAAAATCATCGCCGTCATATCTGCTATTTTGGTTCCTCTCATTATATCTATCTGGATTTTCAGATGAATATTTTATGAAAATCAGGCCACGGTTGATATCCATAAAAACAAAAAAGCAATGACTTGCGTCATTGCTTTTTATAAAATATATCACTCGATATTTTTATTGTCTCTTTGCGACTGATACCCAATCGTTTTTCTCATGTGCGAAATTCTCAAACGATGGTTTTATCATGAAACTCTTATTAGATGCAAAATTACTGATCGCTGCAAACAACGCATCTTTGTTTTTGCCATCATAATACTTCGCCAAATCAACATCAAGTTTTGCTATCATCAAACTGTCGGATACAGAAAGGATATTAAGCGGCTGGGAAATCTTCAACTGTGGAAATTCAAATTCTGCATCAACTGTCTTCAAACCATCCAGTTTCAAGTTTGACGCTATCTGAATCTCACAACTTAGTTTCAAATCTCCGTTTTGCAAACGATTGGTAATAATCGCTTTCTGAGCATCAGTAAATGAGAATCTATCGCTCTCAATGTTCATAAGACGAACATCACATATAGAATTCAAATACCAATTTCTCTCTTGTATCTCTTCAATCGGATCCTCCACATTGTTGGAAAACAACTCTCCTGCGAAAAGGACTGTGATCACAAGAGCCAACAGAATAGAAATAGTAAAACTTATCTTTCTCATAGTTTAAACCTCCAATTGACCGATAATATCGGTGATTGACGAATAATTATGTCTGTCCAAATATTCATTTATTCCGTCCACAACCTTGACAGTTGTCTCTGGATCGATGAAGTTTGCTGTTCCAATCTCGATTGCTGTCGCTCCTGCCAAGAAGAACTCAATTGCGTCTGTAGCGTTCATGATTCCGCCCAAACCTACCACTGGTATCTTCACTGCCTTTGCCACCTGCCATACGCAACGCAATGCCACAGGCTTGACACATGGGCCGCTCAATCCTCCCGTCACCATGCTAAGCAATGGCTTTCTACGCTCCGCATCAATAGCCATTCCCATCAACGTGTTGATAAGGGAGACGGAATCTGCTCCAGCAGCCTCAGCAGCTAAAGCGATATCTGTTATAGATGTCACATTAGGTGAAAGTTTCACAATCAGAGTCTTGCCATAGGCTTTTCTCACAGCAGACACAACCTGCTCCACTCCCTGAGTGGTGGTTCCGAATGCCATACCTCCCTGCTTCACATTAGGGCATGAGATATTCAACTCTATAGCCTGCACCTTGTCCATTGTACCGATGATTTCAGCAGCTTCCGCATAATCCTCAACCGTACTTCCTGACAAGTTTACAATAAGGCATGAATCTATATCCTTGATATTAGGGTAAATATGATCCTTCAAATAATGAACTCCCTTATTCTGCAAACCGACACAGTTCAACATACCTGAAGGAGTCTCAGCCATACGTGGGTATGGATTACCCTCACGTGGATTCAACGTTGTGCCCTTTATAATGTAGCCGCCAAGACGCGACAAATCTATAAATTCTGAAAATTCAGTGCCATAACCAAATGTTCCAGATGCAGTCAACACCGGATTCTTTAGTGTAAGGCCTCCTATTTTAGTTTCTAATTTTGCCATGGTAGTTCGTTGATATTAAATACTGGTCCTTCTGAACAGACACATCTGTTATGACCTTTATTATCCTCAGTAACACAACACAAGCAAGCTCCGAGTCCGCAAGCCATCTTATTCTCAAGAGATACGTAGCACTCGATATTCTTAGCATATGCATACTTGGCCACAGCCTTCATCATCGGAGTCGGACCACATACAAAGATCTCGTCAAACTGCTCTTTCTCCAAGATTGAATGGTTTGTGACAAAACCCTTCTCTCCCACACTACCGTCTTCTGTAGTGAGATATAGATTTCCAAACTTCTTGAAATCATCCTCAAGCATCACACCGCCAGCGTTGCGGGCTCCAAGAAGGAACGACACCTGATGACCTGCCGCCTTCAGTCTGTCGCCAAGATATAGAAGCGGAGCTATTCCAACACCACCTCCTACCAACAGGCACTTGGCTCCAGCCTTTGTCGGCATTGGGAAGCCATTTCCAAGCGGAAGCAACACACTTACTTCGTCGCCAACTGAAAGAGTAGCCATCTTACGAGTACCGTCGCCAACAAGAGCGACAAGCAAATCAAGACGCTGCTTCGCATAATCCACGAAGTGAACTGAAATAGGGCGACGCAAAAACACAGTCGGAGCATTGTCTACCTTAACCTCGACAAACTGTCCTGCCTTTATCTCTGGCATATCACCGTTTGGAGCAACCAAACTCAATAGGATGTGCTGCTCTGTGATCTTCCTTAAATTCTCAACCTTGAGATTTAACTGCTTTTTCATTACAAGAAAAATTTTGGGCAAAAGTAACAAAATAACAACAGAATCGGAATTGTTATTGAAAATTTAATCCTTTCTACCCATATAAACTGGGTCAGAGCACTAATTTAGACACAAAAAGGAGATACTCACGTACCTCCTTTTCAAAACACATAAATAATTTATTTATATACTCTAAACTCTTTCGAAACTACAACGTCGCCATTCGTGTAGACGGTGCGAACCATATTCACTCCTTCAAATGGCTGACTGCCAACCATTCCCGTTGACGACACATACTCAATACTCAAAACGTCTCTATCCTTTTCAATATCCACGTTTCCTGTTGGATCTTTCACTAACTCAATAGACCTGATCTGCACACCATCACCGCCTCCGTATGTCCAGAAACCTGCGATATAAATGTGTGACGGGTCTAACAATTCTCCACTATCACCCTTGAATGAATTCTTCAGGTTTATCTCTCCGACAGTCTCATTTGCATCAAAATCGAAAGCGTATGGAGTTGACCAATAATCATTTTTATCAAACAGACGGAATGATGCAGACCTGTCGCATGGCTTCTCCAATGTGACAACCAAC
>CAMJFV010000217.1 GCA_946405045.1 uncultured Bacteroidales bacterium
GGAATATGAGATTCCAACTGCAGAAGATTTCCGTGAGTTGTTCAACAACACAACCGTCTCGTATTCACAGTATGATGGAATGGACTGTTTCACTCTTACAGGAAAAAACGGAAAACAAATCAAACTACGAGCTGGAGGAATCTACGATGGAAATAAGAACGGTCCTACTTATCCAACGACAAGAGGTTATTATTGGACATCAGATCCCGACGCAACAGATCCAACAAAAGCATACTATGCAGAAATCATACTCGACTATAAAAAAGGAGAGAGTCCAATTGTCAAAACAAATGTTGGCATTACGGATCGCTATATAGGACTATCCATCAGACCAGTCAAAAGAAAAGCGTCTTATGTAAGAACAGCCCCATTAAGCATTGGTTTGGGTGAGCCAACTAAAGAACTATCTCCTGCTATGGCTGCTGAATATGGCAATTCCACATATATTAGCGAAGTTGCTGGAATATTTGGAATTGATGCCTATAGAATTTGGGTTGATTTCTCTGAGTTATATGTGAAGCTACCTAATGACCACTATCAGAACATCTTAGGTGCATACGAAACTGACGCTAATGGTGATCCTGTCCTAAATTACACTTACATAAATAAGTTAAAAACACTTATTACAAAACTAAAGCAAAGGGCGTTACAAAAATCGCTATTCTGCCTTGTAATTTCGCGACTGAAAAATCTCCATATCTATATACGTATAATGGAGACACAAAAAAATTCTGTTGGATCAGATATGACGAAGTAAACAACTATCCAAACCGTCAGGATTTGATATGGACTCAAAATATTCCATGCCCAGGAGATGCAGGATACAATAAATTCTTGGAAGACCAGGAATACGCTTATTATGACCTTGCTTGGGAATTGAAAAAGATTCAAGGTGTAAAGTATTATTTCGAAGGACCTAACGAACCAGACTTAGGTATTATCATGGGTACTAAAGTGGCTGGAAACAAATTCACTTTATTGAACTCACTTTATAATACGGATCTGCTAAAATCAAAATATAACATAGATGTCAAAGACATTGAAAGCAAAGGATTTAACACACAATTCCTTTCTAAAGAAGTTTTGGCTAAATTCCTAGTAGATCTTTCATATCACATCAGACAAGGAGTGAAAGATGCAAATAGCAATGCCAAGGTATTGTCTCCATCATTCACGACATTAGGTTCTACATTTACAACATTGAAGGATATGTATAATATTATCAAAAACAATCCTGTCAACGGACAAAAGAACCCTAATAAATATTTTGAGATTTTGAACATTCACCCATATCTAGGTTATAATGGTATTGGTGATGCAGTTGGAGGATGCAAGCAAAAGGAAGATTGGAAAAGTCATCTAATGGAAATCCATCGTTTGGCTGTAGACAACAACCACAAAGCTCCTGTCTGGATTACAGAAATGGGATTCAACACCCATGAAGTAACTGACCAAAAGGCAGCCGAATTACTAAAATATCAGTTGGATCTTTTGAACTACGACAATGATTTGAAATTTGTAGAGGCTGTCATTGTATTCAGAATGATAGACGGTGCCAACTGCAATTTCGGTATTTTTGAGAACATGTACGCAGAAGAAAATCTAATCGATCCTAACGCACCTAACAAGTATGCTGTCGAAAATCTTAAGAATGGCTATCCACTTAAGATTATGGGCCAGATGTTCTATCACTATTTGAACCCAATAAATCCTAACAACAATCCTATGCCTATTACTGAGGCACCAGAGATCAGTGATATAAACAACACTGTATCTTCATCGAACATTGACATCTTCCCTAACCCTACATCCGGATTGGTTCATGTTGTCTGCGATGAAGCTCAGTCTTTGGAAAGAATCTCAGTAAAAGATGCCTCTGGCAGAACTGTGATTGTAAACAATGTCAACGGAAATATCGCAGACATCGACTTGGCACTTTTGCAAAAAGGAATGTATTTTGTTGAGGTAAAGACAACTTCAGATAAGACAGTGAAGAAAATCATATTGAAATAAACGACATTGTCTCATCTGATTATGAATCATATTGGAAAATACGTGATTGACAGAATAGATAAATTCCGTCTTCAATCATAATCAATAGGATTTACTAATTTTAGCGGGAGATCATTGCAGAAAAATACTGCAATGGTCTCTTTTTATTGTATGATAACGTGAGTTCGACGAATTGCAATCTGCAAATTCGCAATAACGAACAATCATAAGAAATTGCTTTTTCCACTTTATGATTGAATACTTACCTCTTTTTCTCATAAAAAGGCATAGTCTTTCTCTGTTAACTTTGTGTCTCTGTGGTTTTATTAAATTCTGTGTGTTCGCCTACGGCTCGCACTAAAGAAGGGATTAGGGCCAATATCTATAAAACACTGGTCCTTAACAATCCTCATTTGAGTCCCACTGCCATTTTAATCCATCTAAATTTAATCAAATCAATGCGTATTATTTTGATTTAGCAAACAGCAATAAAAAAGGGACGCGAATGTTTTTCGCGTCCCTATATATCTAAAAGATATTTTGCAAAACGATCGTTCTGATATTACACTAGGTAATTCTCGCTGATTGACTCATTGTCAAGCACACGACGGATAGTGTCGGCGAACAATGGAGCAACGCTCAATGCCTTAGCCTTCTTGCAAGACTTGTTGAAAGGAATTGAGTTAGTGAAGATCAACTCCTGCAAGCTTGACTCCATAACACGAGTAGACGCAGGGTCACTCATCACTGGGTGAGTAACGATAGCACGTACACTCTTAGCGCCGCCGTTAGCCATAAGGTCAGCAGCCTTTGTAAGAGTACCAGCTGTGTCGACCATATCGTCAAGGATGATCACGTTTCTATCCTTAACATCACCGATGATAGTCATCTCGCTTACAACGTTAGCCTTCTCACGGCTCTTGTGGCAAAGTACCATTGGCACACCAAGATACTTAGCGTAAGAGTTAGCTCTCTTACTACCACCAACATCTGGAGATGCGATAGTCAAGTTCTCAATCTTCATGCTCTGGATGTAAGGCAAGAAGATAGAAGAAGCGTATAGATGGTCAACTGGAATATTGAAGAAACCTTGGATCTGATCTGCGTGAAGGTCCATTGTGATAAGGCGATCAATACCAGCTGTAGCAAGCATATCTGCAACGAGCTTTGCACCGATAGCAACTCTTGGCTTATCCTTTCTGTCCTGACGAGCCCAACCGAAGTAAGGGATTACTGCAACAATCTTATAAGCAGAAGCACGCTTAGCAGCGTCTACCATAAGAAGAAGCTCCATCAAATTATCAGCATTTGGGAATGTAGACTGAACGATAAACACATAGTTACCACGAATACTCTCTTCGTAGCTTACTCCAAATTCACCGTCAGCGAAGTGCTGCACATTGCACTTACCAAGCGGACAACCCAATTGTGCGCAAATCTCCTCTGCCAAATATTTGCTATTAGTACCAGAGAAAACTTTAAAAGGTCTGTTCTCCATTGTTGTTTTTTAGTTTGTTTTTGTTGTTGCCACAAAATTACTGCTTTTTTAGATTGGATGTTCTTTTTTCCGTCACTTTTTGCGAAAAATTGTGTTTTTCAGCATAAGAAATTATCAACAATGAAAATATGGGGTTTGTGGATAAAAGGAAGTGTCTTTATATAATTTCTATTTCCTACTGATCTCATTCACCATATATAACGGATAATTCTCCATCCATTCCTGATCTACGTATGTCTTCATAGAGAAACGCAATCCCTTAAGATGAAGTTCTGGATGAAGATCCACAACATACGTCCGTAAAGATTTTGATTTCACATTCTCCCCAGCTTTCACCTCCACAGGAATCACTCGATTGGGAGTTTGAACAACAAAATCAATCTCCACTTTTGAATCGTTTGACGAATAGTAGTAAATGGGCATACCGTATGGCATCATCTGTGAGAATACAAAAAGTTCAGTAGCAGCGCCCTTAAACTCTTTGAAACAAGAGTCTCCAGAAATGATGTCGATGATAGAACTGTCTGTCATAGCATGCATAAGTCCGATATCCAACATAAAAAGTTTGAATACAGAACTCTCCTCATAAAATTTCAGTGGTTTCTGTAGAGTGGTCACTCTGTTGACTTTATGCACAAGTCCAGCGTCTACTAACCATTCTATCGCCATCTCAAATTCAGAGGATCTGCCATTTTCTTCAACAAAGAAAAAACAAACTTTTTATTTTCCTTTGCCAATTGTTGAGGTATGCTCTCCCACACCTTGTTGATTCTCGGGACTTCTGATGACGGAGCATGTTTTGAAAAATCATGCTGATAATCTGAAAGTATCTGTTTTTGTATTCTCCTGACTTCATTTGGTCCATCCTCC
>CAMJFV010000218.1 GCA_946405045.1 uncultured Bacteroidales bacterium
CCTTCAAAATCGCATTTCGCAGGTGTGTAGACGATGCCGTTAGCATCCGCCACTTGTTTTCGTATGGCCTTTAATGTTTCGCAGGTGATTTTGCTTTTGTCCATAGTATGCTGTGTTTCAATGATTCGTAAAAATAGAGAATCGTTGGCTATAAAACAAAAAGAGACGCAAGAATTTGCGTCTCTAAATTATGCATTATGAATTATGCATTGTGAATTACATATTCATACCACCGTCTACCTGGATAACCTGGCCAGAAACGTAGCTTGAAAGGTCTGAAGCAAGGAATGTTGCAACGTCTGCAATATCCTCAGGCTTTCCTCCGCGACGCAAAGGAATCTTCTTAACCCACTCCTCACGAACTTCGTCCTTCAATGCAGCTGTCATGGCAGTCTCGATGAATCCTGGTGCGATAGCGTTTGCACGGATACCCTTTGAACCCATCTCCTGAGCCACACTCTTAGCCAATGCGATCATACCAGCCTTTGATGCTGAGTAGTTAGCCTGACCAGCGTTACCATGTACACCTACTACCGATGCCATGTTGATGATTGAACCACCACGCTGACGCATCATGATTGGAACAAGTGCGTGTGTGAAGTTGAACGCTGACTTCAAGTTGACACCGATAACAGCATCCCACTGCTGCTCTGTCATTCTTAGCATTAGACCGTCCTTTGTGATACCTGCGTTGTTAACCAAGATATCGATATGTCCGAACTCTTCCTTAATAGACTCAACTACAGTGTGTGTCTCGTCGAAGTTAGCGGCGTTTGAAGCATAAGCTTTTACCTTTACTCCAAGTGCGGCGATCTCTTTCTCTGTCTGCTGAGCATCCTCGTTGATAACCAAGTCTGTGAATGCAATGTCTGCACCTTCGCTCGCAAACTTAAGTGCGATAGCCTTACCGATTCCTCTTGCAGCTCCTGTGATAAGAGCCACTTTTCCTTCTAGTAACTTCATATATATTTTTTTTGATTCCGTATCAAGCGTCCGTTTTTTAGTTTCAGACTCTTAATACATATTTTATTTCTGTTTTAGTTTTGACTGATTTTATTCTTTCTCTCAGAAACAGTCGTTCTTATAATGTCACGTATTCCTTCGCTTTGAAATTGTCTTCAAATGTCCAGACGTGGGCTTTGCCATGCTGCATACGGAACACCTGTATGAAATCGATGACTGCCTGCTCTCCCTGTTCTGCGATCCATCCCTGAAGGAACTTGCGGCTTGGATGATTGATGATCTCTCGTTTTAGATTCACGTCGTCTACCAATTCAAATTTGCCTTCAACTCGAATCTGATACTTGCCGGCATTGAAACAAACCTCGGATCTTGGATCTGTAATCAGTTGCTTATAAAGGTCTTTGAATGCTCCTGTGTGGAATACGATTCCATTCTCGTCTGCCTTGTAGAGCAGGATTCCACGAACGTGTGGCTGTCCGTTCTCCACAGTTGCGACGCTCATCACAGGTGCTTGCATCCCATTTATGATTTCAAAAATTTGTTCTTTTGTCATAGATTTAGTCATATTTAATTATAGAACGTAAAGGTAGTCGCAGTGGATGACGGGTTTGTCTCCCTTCTTTCCAATCAATTCTGCCACCTCTTCGTTGGAATAGTCTACCTTACCGAGAGCTATCTGTTTGCCCGACTCAGAAACGACTCTGATGATGTCTCCCTTTTCAAACTTGCCACTCACGCTGATGACTCCCACTGAAAGAATAGAGCATCTCTCGTCTGCAAGAATGGCTTTCTCCGCACCCGCGTCGATCTTGATTTCTCCTTTGCAGAAACCTTCGCTGTGTGCGATCCATTTCTTGACGCTGCTCACCTGCTCATCTGGAAGGAAACGTGTGCAAACGATATCTTTTGTGTCGTCAAGTAGGTCAAGGATGATGTTGTCTCTCTTTCCGTTGGCGATGATTACCTCAACACCTTCGTCTGCGACCTTGCTGGCGATTCCCATCTTCGACTGCATTCCTCCGCGTCCGAAACTTGATTTGCTTGTCTGCAGATACTGAGATAGGTCTCTCTTTCCAGGCAAAACCTCTCGGATCACCTGACTTTCTGGGTCGGCAGGATTGCCGTTGTATATTCCGTCGATATTGCTTAGAATGATAAGAGCCTGAGCGTCTATCATTGTCGCAACCAATCCCGACAATTCATCATTATCAGTGAACATCAACTCAGTCAGAGAGATGGTGTCGTTTTCGTTGACGATGGGGATCACACCGTTCTCTATCATCACCTGCATGCAGTTACGTTGGTTGAGATAGTGCTGGCGTGTGTGGAAACTCTCTTTTGTTGTCAACACCTGTCCGCAAGTGATGTCGTTGTCACGGAAAAGCATATAGTATCGGTTGATAAGTTTAGCTTGTCCGATAGCGGAGAAAAGCTGACGTTGGCTCACTGCATCCAGTTTGTCGACAAGAACCTTGTTTCTTCCTGCTGCCACAGCACCTGAACTGATCATCACGATCTCCACACCTTGTTTGTGCAACTCCGACACTTGGTCGACGATGGAAGACATACGAGTGACATCCAATGTGCCGTCTTTTTTAGTCAGCACATTAGAGCCTATTTTGATAGCTATTCGTTTGAATTTCGACATTAGTTATCTTTACTTGTTTGCAAGAATACCCTGAATTACGGAATTCGAGAATCCGTTTTTCTCCATAGCGTTCAATCCCTTGATTGTCCAGCCGCCAGGTGTAGTCACCTTGTCGATCTCGACCTCTGGGTTTGTCTTGTTCTGAAGAATCAACTGAGCCGCGCCGATCATTGTCTGAGCTACGACCTCGTGTGCGATGTCTGGGCGAACACCAAGTTCACATGCTCCCTCTGCTGCTGCACGGATGAATCTAAGTGCGTATGCGATACCGCAAGAACTTACAGAAGTCATTGCACCCATCTGGCTTTCAGGGATGATAATAGCTTTACCAAGGTGGTTGAAGATGTCAAGCACAACATTCTGCTCCTCTTCTGTAGCGTCGAGCGAGCAAACGAACGACATACTCTCCAATAGTGCGATCGCAGTGTTAGGCAATACACGGAAATATGAAACATTCTTTCCGATATATCCCTTCACTGTGTCAAGACTCACACCAGCTGCGATAGAGATAACCTTGTGCTGTTTCTCGTCGATAGCCGATTTGATGTCGTTGCATACAGTCTCCACAAGCCATGGTTTTACGGCAATAAGCACGTAATCAGCCTTTTTGACTGCCTCTTTGTTGTCCGCTGTAGTGAAAATTTTGCTGTCGAGAGCTGTGAAAGCGTCTCTGTTAGCCTGCATAGGGTCAGAAATGAAAAGATCTTCTGCCTTGCACAATCCTGATTTATATAAACCTTTGGCGATAGCACCACCCATGTTGCCGGCGCCGATAAATGCTATTTTCATTTTTATGAAATTTTTTGCAAAGATACTAAAGAAAAATTAAAAATGCGAAATGCGAAATGCGAAATGAGGAAGAAAATGAAAAATGCGGAATTGATAGAAGCTGTTAAAGTTTTATTTTGAGGATTGTTAATGGTGGTACGCATTGCCCCTTTTGCGGTGCGAGTCGTAGGTGAGCACATAGAAAACACAGAGGGCAGAAGTTATCAGAGGAAGTTTATGCTTTGGAAGATCATAAAAAACTTCAAGAATATAATTTAATTTGACAATTTGTTATATATTTGCATCAACATACTTACCCCGCTTCCCGTCAGAACAGCGCGCTCAGGGTAAGTTTTTTTTATTAAATTTAATAGGATGGTGACGAGTACATACAATCAACCTCAAATATCAGTTAAGGATCAGATTGAGTTATTGAAATCAGAGGGATTAATTTTTCAGGATGAGGAACGAGCGAGGCAGTTGTTGGAAAATGTTAGTATGTTTAGAATGAAAAATTATCTTAATCCATTTAGACGACGAGAAAATCGATGTTTCAGAAAAAACACAACATTTGAAGATGTTTATAAGATTTATATGTTTGATTCTGAACTGAGAAATTTGGTTTATTCCGAATTGGAAAAAATAGAAATTTCGATTAGAACGCAACTTTCATTGATAATGGGGGATGTGGCAGGTATTTATTGGTTTGAAAATCCAACCAATTTTCGAAATGCCAATCGTCATGCTTCATTATTGAACAACTTGGCAGAAGAACTTCGTCGAAGTGATGACGAAGCCATTGTAGCATTCAAACGTAAATATTCGAATCCATTTCCTCCTAGTTGGATTACTTTTGAAGTCAGTTCTTTTGGAACATTGTCTATGATGTATCGCTGGATTAATGCAGGAGTGGCTCGTCGTAAAGTTGCTAGGTTTTATGGATTGTCGGATACAGTGATGGAGTCGTGGCTTCATTCTAT
>CAMJFV010000219.1 GCA_946405045.1 uncultured Bacteroidales bacterium
CTCAAAAACTCTTTTGTCACCATACGGATTCCACCTACTCCCTGAATGCACTCAAGAAGCACTGCACATACGTCGCCTTTGGAGATCTCTTTCTCCCAAGCATCCAAATCGTTGATTGGAAGGTAAGTGACGTGGTTGTTTGCATTGATAGGAGCGATGATCTTTGGATTGTTTGTCGCCTCAACAGCAAGTGATGTACGGCCGTGGAAAGCTTTCTCCAAAGTCAAGATACGAGTTCTTCCGTTAGTGAACGACGCAAGCTTCAATGCGTTCTCGTTTGCCTCAGCTCCTGAGTTGATCAAGAATAGGTAGTAGTCCTCATAACCGCTGGCCTTACCTAGCTTTGCGGCCAATTCCTGCTGAAGCTTATTGACTACTGAGTTGGAATAGAAACCAAGTGTAGCTACCTGGTTGCTGATTGCTGATACATATTCAGGATGTGCGTGACCTACAGATATTACAGCGTGACCACCGTAAAGATCAAGATATTCCTGACCTTTATCATCCCACACCTTGCATCCTTTTCCCTTCACAATATTTACATCGAAGAGAGGATATACGTCAAATAGATTCATTATATAAATGTATGAATTATTTTATTGTTCTTTTATTTATACGATGGCTTACAATCTTTTTTCGCCTTCGTTTTTGCTTTTGTTAGAATGCGACTGACTTCAAGTTCAATCCCATCTTCTCGTCAAGGCCGAACATCAAGTTGAAGTTCTGGACTGCCTGACCTGACGCTCCCTTCAACAGGTTGTCTATCATAGAGATGATAAGTAGTTTGTTGCCGTGCTTCTCAACGTGTACGATTCCCTTGTTGGTATTCACCACCTGCTTCAAATCTGGATTCTTGTCCATTACGAATGTGAACGCAGAATCTTTGTAGAAATCCTTGTAAAGTTTGATAGCTGCCTCTTCGTCAAGATCACACTCTGTGTACTGGCTTACGTAGATTCCACGTGCGAAGTCGCCACGTACAGGAAGGAAGTTGATGTCCTTATCGAATGATGGCTGAAGATTTCTCATTGTCATACCGATCTCGATAAGATGCTGGTGTGTGAACGCCTTGTATATAGAGATATTGTTGTTTCTCCAGCTGAAGTGTGATGTTGCGCCTGGCTTTACTCCTGCTCCTGTAGAACCAGTGATTCCGTTAGTGTGGATTTCACTCTTCAACAGACCTGCGGCTGCAAGAGGAAGAAGTCCTATCTGGATGGCTGTAGCGAAACAACCAGGGTTGGCTAGTTTTGTGGCTTTCTTGATTCTTTCACGATTGACCTCAGGCAGACCATAAACGAATCCGTTGCTCTCATCTCTGTAATCCTGAGACAGGTCGATAATCTTAACTGTTGCTGGCACGTCGTGGCTCTCCAAAAACTTTTTGCTGTCGCCGTGTCCTGAGCAGATGAACATTGCGTCGATAGAATCAAACGGCAATTCATCTGTAAACTTCATCTCAGTCTCACCGAACAAACCTTCGTGAACCTCATATAAATAGTTGCCAGCGTTACTTGTGCTGTTGACAAACTTGATCTCTACTTGTGGGTGGTTGACTAGGATTCTTAGCAACTCACCTGCGGTGTATCCTGCACCACCTATGATTCCAACTCTTACCATCGTAAAAAAATTTTTGCAAAATTACCAAATTTAATTCATAATGCATAATCCATGATGCATAATTCGATGGATTTTATATAATTCCGTGGCGTGGATATGTGTGTTGGGTGTTTGTATGTGGGATGTAGACATAGGGGTGTCCCCTACGTTGGTGTATTGCAGACATAGGGCTTACGCCCTATGCTGGGATATGTCGCACCTTCGGTGCTTAGTGGGTGTATTTTCTCTTTCTCGTGTAGAGGTATATTGCGGCGAAGATGCCTAGCAATAGTACCGGAAGAAGGACGTTGAGGATCTGCCAGAATTGACGGGCTCCGATCGACGATGCTTTGTTGAGCAGACGGAGTTTGACTTCTCGATTACGCAATTGCATCCATCCGTCATCATCTGTCAGATAGTTGACACAGTTTAGAAGGAAATCGCTGTTTCCAAACTGCTGGTTCATATACTGGTCATAGCCCAATGGCAATACTTGCGCGTTGGCTCCGTAGCCTTGCACGTCGTTGCGGATGACATCCGCGTCTGCCACTACAATCATCTTGGTCGGCTGGCTCTCTGTCTTTGCTGGCGACGTTACTTTGATTCCCTCTGGCGCCATACGGTTCTTGAATATTGATGAGAACTGGCCTTCAAGTAGTGCGGCGGTCATCATATTGCGGATGTTGAAGTAGTATCCCGTCTTCTCCACATTGATGATATCCATGCTCACGATCGACGGGATTGTCTGCACGTGTGTGCTCGACGAAGTGAGAAGCAACGGCGTCTTCACAATCTTGGTTGTGTCTCCCACAAAATCCAATGAGCTCACAAACTCCGTCTTGACTGGAGTCACATTCTTGGAAATCGTATGGTATGGATTGGTGATCAGCAATGGTGAATAATACCATGGAGCTGGTTTGAAATCTGGTGAGTCTCCCTCTCTTGCCATGTTGACAGGAATCATCGAGCATTGCACATCCTGAAGCAAAACAGGATTGATGCGCACTCCGTAGCGGAACAGCTGGTCGTCAAGGTTGACGGTGTTGACAATACCGATCGTTTGCGACTCTTTGCTTAGACTGTCCAATGAGATCTTCACCGCGTCGACAAGCCATAACACTTTTCCGCCATTCATTATATATTGGTCGAGCACATATTTGTCTTTTTCTGGAAGAGCCGACGTCGGTCCGGCAACAATCACTGCAGCATACGCATCCAACTCGTCTGTACGGTTGTTGATAGCTCCGAAATCGATGCTGTAGTATTCACTCAATGTCTTGGTGAAATCATAGACATACTGTTCTGGCCACTCTCCGTGTCCTTCCAGAAATGCCACACGGGTGTCTCTTTTGTCAACAAGCAGACGGAGTACATTCGTCAACTCATATTCCAGACTCTGCTCTGAGAGGTTCAAATTCTCCTCTCCGCTTTTGCCTTGTATATTCTTCAACAGGCAGACTGGTCGTGTGACCTTCTTTCCGCTTGTCTCTTTGTATGTGATCTCAGCCCATGGGAAAACTACCTTCATGGTTGGGTTTCCTTCCGCATCTTTATCGTAGACGGGAATGCGTCGCAATCCACGTTTCTCTAGCTCCTCATACTGTTTGTCGCGGGCTTTGGCATTGTCAGCTGCCGACGGGTTGACAAATTTATATGAGAATCCTCCTCCAGCATAGACATTAAACTCGTCCAGCATCTCTTTAGTCGCTTTACGTAGACGGAGGAATCCGGCATTCAGATCACCATCAAGATAAACCACGACGGAAATATCACCGTCGGCATTCTTCAACATATTCTTCGTGTTGTCTGAGATGCTGTAACGCTTCTCCTGTGTCAAATCTAATCTGAAGAATAGTTTGTCGGAAAAAACGCAGAATCCGATTGCCGCTACTGCTACAATCGCAATCAGATATTTATATATGTCTTTGATATTCATCGTAGTCTAATTTAATGCTAAAAAAGAAAAGCTAAAATGTCGTTATCTCCATCTCAAACTCTCCAGCATTCTGATGATGTCTTCACGTATATATTCACGCACTGGCGCCACCGAATCCTGGTTTGGAGTGTTGTCGAAATAGAGCGCTCCACGGAAGAAATGCTTCACGCTGTCTGTCGCCACAAACTGGATGGCTGAGGCTGTGTTGCCTTTTAGCTCGTAGAGTAGGGCGTACACCTTGTTCGAATCATCCACGTATGGCTGTTCTGTGATGTCGTCTGCCTTGATCGTATGTTTGTAGACGAAGGAGCGTGCATCTTCGTTCACCTCTCTGAAATTGCCGTCCACATGCTTGTAGCTGCAATAGATTCTTGCGTTGTGACGTGGATAGACGACATCGATCCAGTATGGCTCCTCTTTTGTCGGCTTTCTCTCTATGTTGGCGACATTCGCGTAATCAAAAATATACGGAAAAGAATCGTTGTCGAATTTCACATACTCCTTTTCCTGCAATGCTATGCGAAAATAGCCGCGTGGACGAGGCACATCGTTAGAGCATCCGCTTGTGATGACGGTAATGATTGCCGTCATTATAGAAATCACCAGTAGTCTACTTCTTTTCATCTGGCAAACGTAATTTTATCTTCTTAATTCTTCTTTTATCCACAGATACGATCTTGAAGATGTATCCTTCGTGGATTATCTCATCTCCGAGCGACGGAATGTCTCCCTTCAACGACAATATCAGTCCTGCTACAGTGTCGGCATCCACGTCAAGAGCTTCAAACACACTCGCGTCGATCTTCTCAATCTTATAGA
>CAMJFV010000220.1 GCA_946405045.1 uncultured Bacteroidales bacterium
ATGAATATGATGATGCTTATCATACATATTCCGGCAAAAATCACCACGTATGCAAGAATGTTGGTGATGATTTTTTCTGTCACCACTCTTTTGTTCAGTTTCACTGGTATGATGGCCTGTGGATGCAGCAGACGTTTGAATTCCAAGTAACTATTTTTCACTAACAGTAGGACTCTCATTATCTTTATACCTCCACTGGCACTGCCTGCGCTACCTCCGATAATCATACAGATGAATAGTATACCCCAGATGAATGGGTGCCATTGGCTGATATCCGTGTAGACGAAACCTGTGCCAGAGACCAATGCCGTCGACTCAAAAAGGGCAGTGCGGAATGTCTCTTCCGTATCTATCATTGTGTTTCTGTTTGTGTAGAGCAGACCTCCGAACACCAATAACGTCATCACGATGTTTAGGATCATATAGATATTGAATTCTTCACTGTTTTTGGCTCTTGAGAAATCTCCTTTCAAAAGTGTGAATGTCACCATGAAGTTGACACCTGCCAACACCATATAGAAACATACGAAATATTCCAAAAGTGGAGAGTGCCAAAATATAATGCCGTCGTTTTTGGTGGAGAATCCTCCTGTTGAAATAGTGGTCATAGCATGGCAGACTGAATCAAAAAAATCCATGCCTCCGATGCAGAATAGTATGACTTCCGACACGGTGATGGCGATATATGCTCCATACAACATTTGCGCTGTCTGCATCACTCGTGGAGTCAGTTTGTCTTTGGTCGGACCTGTCACTTCCGCTATGTAAAGCTGCATGCCTCCGACTCCTAAGAAAGGAAGGATGGCGAGAGACAATACGATGATTCCCATTCCACCTACCCACTGAGTGGAAGAACGCCACAGTGCTATTCCGTGTGGTAGGTTTTCCACATTGGTGAAAATAGTGGCTCCTGTGGTTGAAAATCCAGAGATTGTCTCAAAATATGCGTCGGTGAACGACTCTGTAAAGCCACCGATGTAGTATGGCAGAGCTCCGAACAGTGAGAATACTACCCATACGAGAGAAACGATAAGGTAACCCTCGCGTCTTCCCAATTTGACATCTGACTCTCCTCTTTTTTTGCGTGTGACGGAGATGCTGTAGATACCGATCGCAGCGGTGATTGCCGTTGTGATAGCAAGCGGAAAGATGTCACTTTCTCCGTAGCATATTGACACTACCAAACATATCAGCAGGAAGAATGCTTCGAATGCCAATAAAGAACCGAGTGTCAGTGCTACCGCTTTTTTGTCGATCAGTGATTTCTTCATTTTAGTTGAATAGTTCGCTCAAACGTTTGATGCTTGATTTCAAACAGAATACCACCACTTTGTCGCCGGCGAAAATCTCAGACATACCATTCACGATGAAACTTTCTCCGTTTCTGATAACTCCACCGATGAACATATTCTGTGGCAGATTAAGATCTTTCACGAATCCTTTGGTGATCTTTGATCCCTCTTTTGCCGTCAATTCCACGATCTCGGCGTCGGCGTAACTCATTCGTTTTACCTTACGTATATCTGAACTTAGAGATAGACGGTAAATGTATGTGGCGGCGATTTCCATTTTGTTGATGATCACACCGATATCCATTCGTTCCGCCAATGGAATATAGTCTACATTCTCCACTTCTGCCACAATTTTCTGTACTCCATGTCGGCGTGCGGCAAGGCAGGCAAGAATATTGGCTTCTGAATTATCAGTCAAAGCAACGAAAGCATCAGCGTCATCGATATTCTCTTCTTTAAGTAGCTCGATATCTGTAGCGTCTCCTTGCAAAACAAGGGCGTTTCCAATCTCTTGTTCCACAAGTTTCCTGACTTTCTTTTCGTCTTTCTCAAACATTTTTATGTTGACGCCGCTAAGTTCCTTAACTGTCTTGACAGCGATTTTTCCACCACCCATGACGATCATATCTTTCACAGTGTAGAGTTTTTTTCCTGCTTGTTTGCGTACGTCGTCGATATAGTCTGGTGTTGTGATGAAATAGACAACGTCGCCGGCGAGTATTTCTGTGTGACCGCCTGGGATGATTGTCTCCTCTTCACGTTTGATTGTTACAATACGGTAGTTCTGGCTGCCTTTCAGATCCATCAATCGTTTGTTGACGATTGGCGCGTTGTCTCTCACTTTGACGGCAAGCACAAGAAGTTTGCCTCCGTTGAAGTCAATCCACTGTCTCACCCAACTTTGTCGGATTGATTGTGCGATTTCTTCCGCGGCCAACAGTTCTGGATAGATTAGTTTTTCCACTCCGAGTTTTGCGAGTAGAGCTCTGTTTTCATGCTCCATCAGGTCCTCGCTGTCTATACGGGCGACTGTTTTTTTAGCTCCTAGTTCATGGGCTAGGATGCAGGCGTTAAGATTTTGGCTTTCATTTTTAGTGACTCCGACGAATAGGTCAGCTTCGCCTACACCTGCGTTTCGAAGGATTGTAAGAGAGGTTGCCGAACCTTCAAGCACACTCAAGTCGTAGGAGTTTTCCAAACTTCTTAATCTTGTCGGATCGTCGTCGATAAGTGTGATGTCGTGATTCTCTCTTGACAATAATTTTGCCAAATGACCACCCACTGCACCTGCACCTGCAATAACAATTTTCATTCTACGTCTGTTATTTTACGTCGCAAATATAATGCTTTTTTATGATTAAAAGCAGAAAAAAAAAGCAAAGACGCAATTACTCGCGTCTTCGCAATATACAATTGAAATCTTATAACGATTATTTCGCTATGCTTTAATCCACTGAAAGTCTTAACTTTCCATTAATGTCAAGACTGACTTTTAGTCCGATTGGTGTGATTTGGATTCTATCTACATCGATGTCGTCAAGCCTTCCGTTTATCTTGACGTCTGGGAATATCTCAGTGTCGAAAATGGAGTTTCGTCCAAATTCTTTGATCATCTCAAATTCAGTTCGAAGAGGTAGCTCAAATTCGGATTCTAACTTCTCTTTCAGTTTCTTTTTATAGAACAAATTGACGATTTTTGCCAAAACGTTCCTTGTATCAAGTTTATAGTCAACGTCTTTGACTTTTATAGATACATTCTCTCTGTCGAAGTAAGGCACACTTTCAAGATATATTTTTCCGTTGATGAATCCAGAAACTCCAAGACCAATGACAAGTTTGTCTTTTTTTCCATAGAAGAAAATCGTATCCACTGAAATGGAGTGACGTCCTTCTCCAAATGTAGTTCCTTTTAGCATGTCCATTGCCACAGAGTCCATTAGTTCGTATGGCAGGTCTGTCAGCACGCCTATATCAATGGTGTCTATACAGTTGGAATACATTTTTAATGGAGGCAGTCCAGTCTTTCGTCTAGATCCGGGATTTTGTTTTCCAACGAATAAATCAAGTTTAGTTTTGATTCCAAGAGTAGTAGTCAATTTGCCGAGGTCTCCGAGTAGAGGAGTGCAGTATATGTTTTCAGGCGACGCTACAATCCAAATTTGGTAGCCGGATGCGTTTGTTGAGATCGGCTCCTGTAATGACGTCCATATTTCCGCCATGTATTCGGCAAGAGGAATCTGTTCGTTGAGAGCTTTGTCTATCTCTTTGTTGAAGTCGTTTCTGTAGCTGGCTATCAGTTGGTCGGCAAGGAAAGAGATAGACATGTTCATTCCAAGGATCTTGATTGTTGGTTTCGACAGCCATCTGTAGTCAAGAATAGTGGTGTGAGTCAAAAGTTTCCAGTCTTTTGAAAAATTGATTGTGGTCTGGAAATCAATCTCTATTTCAGCGTTGATCTCTTTGTCTGTAGTTGTGATTCCGAGATCAAAACGCTTTTCTGCCCAAATCTTTACTGGAATTGTATAGAATAAAGTATCAGCCTGATATTTTAGTTTTATGTTTCTGTTTTTCCATGCTTTAAGTTTCAATCCATCGTCTTCAATTATGGAGTCGTTATATATGAGTCCGTTGAAAGTCTCATTCAGGCGACGCTCAATCAATGGAATGTTGATTGACATTGGAATGTGGATTGTAGAAGTACGAGGAATGTAGTAGAATTTGTCGTAAACTTCCTCTGGAGCCTCAATTGTAGTAGAGTCGATTTCAATACTATCCACTTTTACCGAAAGAAGTGTGTCAAGGGGAAGGTCGTTTATGTCATCAACAACCTCTTTCCTTGCATACGTGGATTGCAGTATGCAGAATGCTAGAATGATAATCGATAAAAGTTTTTGCATGATCACTTCAGTTTTCCCTCTTTTTCAAGTTGTTTTGCTTCATCCCAGATTGCACTCATATCGTCAAGAGACATAGACTTTAGATCTATGCCTTTTTTGATTGTCTTTTCTTCAAGATAATTGAATCGACGGATGAATTTTGCATTTGTACTTTC
>CAMJFV010000221.1 GCA_946405045.1 uncultured Bacteroidales bacterium
CAGAAAGCATTCCTTCCGGCATATATGCTTTCAGTGTGTCCACGATGGTGTTGAGCATACGTTGACGTATATAGTCTTCTTTAATGTAGATCGATACACGACGCTGAGAGAGGTGGTCACCTTCAATCTTCCTTATGTTCAGGCGTTGTTTTTCCGTTAGAAATGGAAGATGCATTTCAGGAATGATGGTATAGCCTCCATTCTCGTCTACAATGCGGATAAGAGTCTCGATGCTTCCTGCTTCGTAGATGCGGTGTCCTTTTGCACGTGCTTTGCAGAATGAAAATGCACTGTCTCTCAAGCATTGTGCTTCCTTCATGATCCACATGCTTTCATGTTCAAGGTTTTCTGGTTTGAATACTGGCAGTTTCCGCCAACAACTTTCCGCAAGATAAACGAAGAACTTTTCTGTGTAAAGTGGAATTTCCAGCACTCCTTGTCGCATATTGTCGCTGATGGCAATACCTGCGTCGATCTCGCCCCTTAATAGGGCATCGAGCATGAAGTCGACTTTAAGTTCTTCGATCGACAAATCTACAGTGGGGTATAGTTTACGGTAGTGTTTTATGAATTTAGGAAGGATGTATGGGGCGACGGTGGGGCCGACCGAAAGATTCAGTTTTCCTCCTATCAGACCTTTGTCTTCCGACAGAATCTCACCTATCCTGTCTACTTCCATCAATACATTTTCTGCCTGACGTATGATCTTCATGCCGGCATCTGTTGGCGTGACTGATTTGTTTGAACGATCAAAGATACGGATGTCAAGCTCCTCTTCAAGCTTCACGATCATAGCGCTCAACGTCGGCTGAGTCACATTGCACGCATCTGCCGCTTTCGCAAAATTACGAAATCGGTTGACTGCAATAATATATCTAAGTTGCTGTAGATTCATAAGTTAATCTGTACTATTAAAAAACACTCCCTCCCTTTGAACAAGGGAAGGAGAGGATAATTTTAGAAGTTGTCGACGTGAACTTCAAAGTATGCTTGTGGATGAGCGCAAGTAGGGCATATCTCTGGAGCCTTTGTGCCGACTACGATGTGACCACAGTTGCGGCATTCCCATACTTTGACCTCAGACTTCTCGAAAACCTGTGCTGTCTCAATGTTTTTCAAAAGAGCACGGTAACGCTCTTCGTGACGCTTTTCGATGGCTGCGACGAGACGAAACTTGGCTGCTAACTCTTTGAACCCTTCTTCCTCCGCTGTCTTTGCAAAGTTTTCATACATGTCTGTCCATTCGTAGTTTTCTCCCTCTGCTGCGGCAAGAAGGTTCTCAGAAGTGGATGGCATACCGTTGTGAAGTTCCTTGAACCACATCTTTGCATGCTCCTTCTCGTTGTCTGCTGTCTGCTGGAAGATAGCTGCTATCTGTTCGAAACCGTCTTTTTTTGCGCGAGATGCAAAGTAAGTGTACTTGTTGCGGGCCATTGATTCACCTGTAAATGCTGCCTCTAGATTCTTCTCTGTCTGAGTGCCTGAATACTTGTTGTTTGCCATAGTTTTGCTTTTTAAGTTATTAATAAATAGTTTCGATTCAAATTTAGAAAGAAGAGACAGACGCCTGTTCATTAAGAGAACTGTGCGATCAGACTCTTTAGCTCGTTGAGGCTCTTGGCTCCACTCTGACGCCATACAATCTCACCGTTCTTGAAGAGCATGAGTGTAGGTACCGACTGGATGTTGTATTGCATCGAAAGATCCTCGTTGTCGTCTACGTCTATCTTTAGGATGCGGATGCTGTCGCCCTTCTCCTCTTTAAGTTGCTCCAATATTGGATGCATCATTTTGCAAGGTCCACACCATGTTGCAAAGAAATCAACCAATGTAAGCTTGTCGCTTTTGATGATGTCGCTGAAATTTTCCATAATCGTAAGTTTTTAATGTTTGACTTTCGTTTTATCTGATGCAAAGGTATGTTTTTGTTTATAGATGAACGAACAATTCCTTCTATGCGTTAATAGATGATATCTATTGGTATGGTGTTTGTTTAGATGCTATCTATAAAAATGTCTCGATTCCTTAAATTAAGGAATGAGACATTTTAACTGTATGATTAATCTTCAACTTCAGAGAATTGATCTTTTCCTACAGAACATAGAGGACATTCAAAATCTTCTGGGACATTTTCCCATGGCGTGCCTGGTTCGATTCCAGCATCCGGAAATCCCACTTCTGGGTCGTACTCCCAACCGCATACGTCACATACATATTTAGCCATAATTGTAAATTTAATGGTTAGTACTATTTGTTGTCATTAGCAAATATAATATTTATATTGTTTTCCAACAAATGATTTTGTCTATGTATATATAGAAAAAGTCTATTTTGAATATCCTGCGAAATCAAGGATTTACTCTCCGCACAAAATTCTGGCCTCATCAAAACCTTGTTTGATACGGTCGCCGATTCCGATGCCATCACGTAGGTTGCCTGCGATGCGAAGAGTAGGGTATTGAGCCTGTACTTTTTCGACAGCAGCCAGACGTGCGTCTGAAGATGCCTCATATTGAGGAATTGCATGTTCGTGACGGAACACTCTTATCTCATCAGCCTTTTTGTTTTTGTCATATTTTAGCATATCGTTGAGAGTCTCGTTCACCAAGTTGACGAATTCTTCATCTGTCTTGTTGAGCATCTCAGGATGACGTCTTCCACCAATGAAATATGCCATTGTCGCACCTGGTTTAGGACAGCGTCCCTCGAAACATGCCGACGGGAATAGAATACCGAGCACCTGTTTCTTCTCTTTTGAAGGAACCAATCCTCCGAAAGCAAGCCATTGGTTGTCACCACAATCTTTTATGCCGACGCCTACCTGTACGACCGGAGCATAGTAGAGATTGCTGAGATCATCCATCGTCTCCTTCTCAATGAAAGGCAATAGGCTTGGCAATGAATAAGCTCCACATGTAGTGACTACTTTCGACGCGTTGATCTGACGCTGCTCGCCATCTTTGTTGAATGTGATCTGCCAACCGTCGCCTTCTGGCATGATTTTTATATCAAGAGCACTTGTGATAAAATGTTCCTGGCCGATAGCGTCAACAAGGGCGTTGACAAGATTAGAAAAACCTCCACGGGCAGAGAAAACTTTTTTTGTGGCTTTGCGATCACGTTCAGTCTTAGGAAGTTTTGCTTTAGCGATCGCACCTCTGATGAATGAACCGTAGTCTTGCTCCAGATTATATAGTTTTGGTAGGGCAAGACGTGCAGGAAGTTTGTATGGATCACCTGCGTAAACACCCGAAAGGAATGGGTCGACGGCATATTCCACATATGATTTTCCTAAGCGGCGTTCCGCCAAAGAACCGATTGATTCATATGGATCGTTGCCCTTCTTACGCCATGGCTCACCTAGAATACGGATTTTATCATACCATTTGAACAATGGAGTTTTTAGTGCGCTGGCAAGACTTGAAGGAAGAGCGTGGAATTTATCTCCTTTCCAGATGAGACGTTGTTTGCTTGATTCAAGAGCGGTCTCCTGTTCACAAGCCCCATTCAGTTGCTCAAATAGTTCCGCCACCTCAGGATGTTTCACCACACCTGTGTTTGGGCCAGACTCAAAGATGAAATCTCCAATATGTTGAGAGTTGATCTGTCCTCCTATACGATCTTGGCATTCAAGCACTGTAACATTAGCTCCACGTCTTTTCAATTGAAAAGCACATGTCAAGCCTGTTATTCCCGCACCTATAACTACTACGTTGTCCATTATTATCGTTAATTATATCGGTTTTGAAAATTTCTTATCTGTGTTTTGCATCAATGGGTCGAGTGCCGCAGCGACATTTCTTACGAATGGATGTCCTTGTTGAGTCATTGAGATGCCATCTGATGTCATTTTGATAATTCCGTCAGTCTCCATTTCTCTCAACTGAGTCTCGTCGTAATGGATGGCAGCCTTCAACTCACTGATTGATATTGAGAGTGTATCCGCGATCTCATTCCAGTTGATACGGTAGTTGCACATCATTCGTTCGATCACCTCTTTGGCGAGTCGTTCTTTTGGTGTGAGCTGGTATCCTTTGCGGACAGACAATTCGCCAGAAAGCGTGGTGCTGATATACTCTTCTATGTCTTTTGTGTTTTGAGCGTATGTGGAGTCGAGCTGGCTGATACCTGTGGCTCCAAATGCGTAAACCTGACCTGTAGTGCGTCGTGTGCAGTAGCCTTGGAAATTACGGTGGAGCAATCCCTGCTCGAGAGCTTTGTATAGCTCATCCTTAGGCAACACGAAATGGTCGAGACCGATTGATTTGTATCCGGCTTCATGCAGTAGATTGGCAGCCGTGTCGTACATCTGCTGCTTTACTTCAGGTTGAGGCAGACCATG
>CAMJFV010000222.1 GCA_946405045.1 uncultured Bacteroidales bacterium
CTCAGTTGCAATCCACCTCCGAACACAACATCAGCATCAAGATTCACATCTACTCCTGGACATGTTCTGTCTAGGCCGACTATATTCGCATCCAACTCGTGGAACACAACTGTAAGGTCTTGTGGGGATGACCAACATTCTTCCTCTTCAGATGTGCCACCATTGATGATATACCAGCCCTTGACCTCATACAAACCTTCCTCTGTCACCACATCAGAAGACATCTCCACCATCGATCCTTGGGTCTGATCATAATATGTCGCCTTGCAACCCTTTATATCCATGTCATACATCTCTGAAAGTTTCTGACTTTCTCCCTTACACTTAGGGTCTGTAACCAGTTTAGTAAGTTTTGGGTTGGCATTGACAGTCACTGTCACAGGCACTGGAGCACTCTGAGCATATGGCTTTGTTGTGCTGCTGATCAATCGCTGTAACACATAGTATTTATATTCAGTCTGCTTCTTTCCTGTCTCTGCCGTCTGGATAGTTGAAGAAAGATCAATCTTGTCATACTCCTGACTCTCATCCATTGTGCCATCAGCGTTGCTCTTATACCACACAAGTTTGAAGTCACTCTCTTTAGCTGCGTCAGTCTCATTAATTTTTGCAGTTATAGAGCCAGTCAGTTTTGGCGATCTCTCACATACAGATATGTCCTTCACTGTCGGTGTCGGATAGCCTGACACAATGATCGTAACCTTCTTAAAGTCACTCTCACAACCACGGCTGTTCACCTGCTTCACATAGTATGTATGCTCCTCATTGCCTTCAAGAGTGGCGTTATACTTAGGAGTCGCTTCGCTCTCCTTTATCTCATTCTTGTTCTCGTCATACCACACTATGCTGCAGTCTGTACAATTCGCGTCTCCTATTACAGCATCTGGATTCTGTTCTGTTGGTTTCTTGAATCCTCCATTTTCCGGAGCACCCTCTGCCTTCAGATATGTCACAGTTGTAGTAATTGGATCATCCACACTTTGGATCTCCACTGTATACTCGACATGCTTGCCGTAACATACCTCTGTAGAATTCGTTAATTTGTTGTCTACTTTGTATATACGACGTGCGTAATATTTGAAAGTTCCAGCTGTCGATGTGCTTACACTCATAGTCGACGCAGCTCCAGATGTCTTCTCATTTAGAGTAGGCTCATTTGCCTCAAAGAACTCCCAATCATCACTCTTGACATAGCTGTCTGACGATGATTTAGATGTCACCATATCCTCAACAGCTTTCGCAGTCTTGTCATCCTTACAGTATGTACTAGAAGTCTCAGCCAACTCCACTTCGTCCACTCCGTACACCTCAATCACGATAGGTTGCTTAGAACTTTCTCCTCCACCTGTCGAGCTTTCCTGGCTCACCCAGTAGGTGTACTTGCCTGGTGTGGATACGTCTGGGTAGGCGTCTTCTTTCATCGACGTAGTCTTATCTGTGCCGTAGAACTTCAACGTTCCGTTCTTATCCTCTTTTGCTGGGTCTGCATAATCAATCATCGGTTTTACATCCGGAGAGTTTACACAATAAGCAGCATTATAAGTTATAGGAGACGGTGCTCCCTTAATTACAACACCAACCAACAAAGTGTCACTCAAGCAACCATTGTCTGACTCAAGATATGTGTAGTACCATAAGTATTCGTCATCTGAATTATCCACGTCCTTAATCGTAGGTGTAGGAATCGTCGCGCTTGCAGTGCCAAACTTTGCTGTCGTCAAATCTGGCGCAGTTGCATCTGTGGCTCCCTCAATCAATCCGATCTTTAAGGTGTGGTTCTTCACACTTGTCGCGTCCTTGAAAACAGATCCACTCTGTACATCCAACGGTTTTAGTGAACCTCCGTTCTTTGCGTCTGTTTTCTTATACTCTATCATCTTTGAGTTGTCAACTTTATTATCTTCAGCCTTGTCAACAACTACCTTGTACTCGTTCGCATCTCCACGGCAACCCGTTTTCTTGTCTGTAAGCACATAATAGTACGACTTTGGAGATTCAGCCTTTGTCAATCCACCAATCTCAGGTTCTGCCGTCATCGCTCCTTTCGTAGTGTCAGAATCCTCATACCAGCTGATCTCGTATCCCGAAATACTCTTGTCTGGTTCCGACGCAAGTGTTCCTTCGCAGAACGGATCTGGATCATCTAGTGTCTCATCTGGTTTTGGATTAGCAATCACCGTGATTGTGTCTGTCATGTCACACGGTGTCACAGCCAACTTTGGATCAAAATAATCGTGGAACGAAATGATGTATTTAACACCTGTTGCACCAGCTGACTTTACATCATCATAAGAGACATTAATTGTTGGAGCTTCTGTATCACCACCTGTCTCACATGTCTTTTTCTCCAAATAAGAGGTTTTCACATCTTCTTTGAACCACTTGACATCATAGTTGCCGTATACGTCTCCATCTTTGTTCAAACCTTGGACAGCCTCCTCTATACCTAAATTCACTGTCTCTCCTGGACAAAGCTCAACAATCTTTTTCTTTGTGTCAAGGTTGCCATTATCAGCTGTGAAAGTAACTCCCGTCTTTTCAAAATCCAGATGAGAACAAGCCGCACAATTTAGTCCAGCCACAACCGGGATTTTTGAGATAGAGATCTTACGGCAAGGAGAAAATGCAGAACTCTTCTTCCACGATTGGTCTGCAATCAAATCATTATACTCACCTACAACGACACGGAAATAAATATGTTTCTCGTGGCTAGGATCATCTTCCAATTTTGAGAAAATTTCATCCCAATAGTCTTGAACCTTCACTTCAAAAGACTCTTTGTCCAATACCTCTTCTGTGTGAAGTGTTTTCCAGTCTATTTTATTAATCTCACTTTCATTAGCCGGATCATCGAATGTATACTGGTATACATATCCCACCTTCTTATTCGGATCAGGCTGACCATTAGAATATGTATAAAATCTCTCCACAGCACTTGCTCCTACTTGTCCCTCAACAGTTGTGATAGAAGTAAGAGTCAACGCATCTTCTGTACATAGGTCGAGAATATTCTTACCTGTGCTAACTGAAGACATCACATTGACATCTGGAGGCGAACAAACCTGGAATATGATATTATCAATAGCATAGTCACGAGTATCGGGGTCTCCAATATTAGGGACACACGATTGATTATGCTTTACCTTCATTGTAATAGTAACCTCATTTTTACCACCAACATCTTCAGATTTTACTGTAAACTTTTTATTTACACCTTTCCATCCATCTACCACACCTCCAGTGAAACTTTCCTCTGCACTTTCCAAAACTTTACCCTCATGTTCAAGTGTCACCTCAATACATCCAGGATGACTTGAAATAGATGCAAAATCTGCACCGAACGTAATCTCTTTTCCCGTACAAATATGATCGACATCTATCACAAAAAACTCATCCTGAGTTCCATCCTGAAGAAGGTCAAACTGAAGCATACCTCCTGTGGTTGTACCAGAGTTGTCATATTGCACACCACCAGGATAACCTCCATACTTAGAAACCACATATACACCCTGGCTATACAATTCTGGTTTTGCTCCACCTGCTAATGGCACTTTCAATTTAGCTCCACTTGATTCTATATTGTATGCCTTAACATATGGTATCTTAAGATCTGAACCATGAGATTGAGAAGTATGAACTTGACCTGCAGGTATTTTTTCTTTATGAGTCGTTCCCAATCTATCCGTCCATTCATATGTGTCGTCTGATGGGAAATCACCAAAATCATCAAAGAACAAATTTGTCATAGCCATAGGAGCACCGTCAGTACTTGTACAACAAGTTCCCGAATGAATAGTCAAAGCTTTCGACGTAGATGCCTTACAACCTGGCAAAGTGACCTCCAATGTCACACTATAATCAGTTTCAGCAGCGTCAGGAATAAAATTAAAACTAGCCTCCGATGACGACTGACCAGAAACCGTTTCTTTCCATAAGAATTTCGTGCCGTCTGGATAGTTTTGTTTTGAAGTTATACGTAATGGTTGTTCTGGACAAGGATTGCCTGTAGTTGAGATTACAGGCTTGATTTCACTGGTCACCTTTATGTTATCAATACCTACAGGTATCTGGAAACAGTCGCTTGTACGGTAAAAATAGAATGTGATATTTCCTGTCGACGGAACTGTTGCCTTATGTGTAACACTTGTAGATTTGCCATAACCAGCCGTTGCTGTTGTGGCTTTTTTGGAATTAGTCAACTGAAGAGCATTATTATACGAAGAATTGAACTCCACATTATCATCACTCGACACCACACCAAATCCCAAAGCATTACCATTGATCACACCAGTGTTGGAATAGTTATATTTTGTGATATATTTATTCAATGAAACCTGTT
>CAMJFV010000223.1 GCA_946405045.1 uncultured Bacteroidales bacterium
CTTAACAAGGCTGAAGGTTTCTATCAAATGAACATCGGAACTCTCGCTTTTTGTGATGAAGGCCACTCAAATGTATCAAAATACAAGATGATGATACTTCTTAACCATACTACTGACTGGATATGCTACGGAGGCGGCTACGACGATATTATCGGTGCTTTATGGTTAAGCCCAAGCACTAGTAAACCAGTCGGACATTCGGTGGCACATGAAGTCGGTCACTCTTTCCAATATCAAGTTTACGCGGATCTAAAAGGGTACGCTGGATTCCGCACCGCTATCGGAACAGGCTCCACATTCTGGGAACAAACCGCACAATGGCAAGCCAACCAATCGTATCCAGACTTGATGTGGGAGCAGAGTTGGGACCTGTTCAAAAACACTCACAATTACGCGATGACACATGAGTGGCACAGATACCAATCATATTGGTGGCACTATTATCTAACTGAAAAACATGGAATTGACTTCATTGGAAAACTGTGGAGACACAATCCTGGCAAGGGACTTGACCCAAATCAAGTCTACATGGATATGCAAGGCATCGACGCGAATGCTCTTTATCTTGAGTATTTCCACTATGCAATGAAGATGGCGACTGTCGATCTTGACGTGGCACGTGAAGATGCAGACAATTACTTCAACGCTCTTCGTTTTGACTACATTTCTCTTGGCGGAACCAAGTATCAAGTGGCATACAGCAGTTGTCCTCAATCGACAGGGTTCAACATAATTCCACTTAATGTGCCTACTCCTGGAACAAAAATAACCACGGAATTCACTTCATTATCCAATGGCGCTTCACTCGCTCAAAAAGATAAGAAACAATTCTTCGACGGAGAAAAGTTCACTTCCGTCAACACAAGCTCATACAATTCCGTCGCCAACTATACAAAACGAGGATTCCATCTTGGATATGTGGCTTTGATGAACGACGGCTCACGACAATATTTTTATGATGAGGATATTTATTGTACAGGTTCTGACTCTAATTCAGAGATCAGTTGTGAAATCGGGTGTGTGGTGCCAGAAAACACCAAACGTCTATTCTTGGTCGTATCTCCTGCTCCATCAGAATATATACAGCACAAATGGGATCAAGAAATAACAAATGATGACCAATGGCCATACACTGTAGAATTCACCAACACAAACATATACGGCACGGCAAACATCAACAATGGTCCAATCAGTGATGTCACTATAAACTATGACGTATATTTTCCTGCTTCATCCAATGTGTATGTAGGAACAACGATCAAAGTAGACGGTGCAGCAGCGTCATCACTTGGTACAGCATTCCAAATGCAGGCAGCGTCGGTAAGCGATCTGATGACGACATGGAACAGTGCAGGTCCAGCAGACGGAAAGGCTATGTTCTACGCAGTGGACAGCAATGGTGAGATCAACAACGCATCATCCACCGCAAATGGATACGGACATTGGTTTGACGCATCAGGAAACCGCTGTGCATATGCGTCCGGATTCGTTTTCAGCGAGTTTGACGACAAATCCATGTCTTTCTCTGTCGGACAGTATCCCGGCAAGACAAAAGACGGAGACAACTATACGATCCGTCAGGCAATAAAATACAAAAAAGGAAATGAGACTGCTGTTGCGACATTCGTATTCAACATACAAATCACATCCTCACGTACAGGCTATGAAATAAATAACGGAGGAAACACAAATGCGACAGAAACAGCGTCAGAAGCCATTTATCCCGTCGAATACTACTCTATCTCGGGATCACTCATTTCATCGCCACAAATCGGTGTAAACATCGTAAAAATGAGTGATGGCAGCTTTAGAAAAATAATCCAAAAACCATAACTCTTTTTCGAGCACGGATTTTACAGATATGTTGAATTTCCAAATGTCTGTAAAATCCGTTTCTATTTAACAAAAAAAAGACGGAATAAAATCCGTCTTTTTTAATATCTTCAAATAATCATCGTAAATCACGAATTACGAATTAATTTAATTTCCGAATTAGGATAATAGTGGTTCAGAATCTCAGTATAAGAGAAACCTTTCTCCGCCATCACAGCAGCTCCAACCTGGCATAAACCAACACCATGGCCCCAACCAGCACCGTAGAGTGTGAAATATTCAGTTTGTCCGTCAAAACTCTTCTCTACAAAGAATGCGGAACTCAACAAATGAGTCTTTGACAATGCCTTTCTAATCAGAAGTTCCTTGCCTATCACCTTGTGTCCAAGAGTGCCGATAATGTCAAGGCGAGAAATTCTGCCCGATTTTCCCATTTCAACAGGACGTAGATCCACAACCTTTCCTACCTCTACACCGATCTTCTCTTTGATCAATTGAGTAAGTTCCTCTCGTGTGTACTTCACACTCCAACGGAACATATCCTCTGTGGTACGCTGATCATACGCCTTCAACACACGGCTTAAGATAGAATAGTCTTTCGTAGCGCAATAGACATCTGTCGGTGGATTCTTCACCCACTCCTTCAAACTCATTGCATCACCAGTATAATTGATGTCTTTAGCCTTGTCGACATTACATCTTACAGGAGAAAGATAAGCATAATCCTCGTCTGTCCAACAAGTTGAGAACTTCTCGGAAATACCACCACAGCATTTTGAGAAACGTGCATCACACACCTCTCCTCCACTCTTAAGGATCATACCGGCTGTCTCATTTATAGCTTCGTCGACATTATTATCCGGATTAAGTCCTTGATAACGCTGACAATGGTCATCCGAACAGACATCAAAATCGCTGTGTCCCATGACATCCCATATCTGGATCATCTCATCGTCATAGACTTTCAATTTTGCCTTTTTATAAATAGGATGCTGACTTCTAGCTTTTCTTTGAAGCTGTGACACAAGCCATGTACGCGAAATTATAGCATGAGCCTTCAATAGCTCAAGCGGACAGGTAGGTGCCATCTCTGATCCAATTACAGAACGGATGTATTCCTCTATATCCAAGTTGTTGATAACCTGTAATTTTCCATCCTCCTTACCTTGAATCACAAGTATGCCACGATAAGATAAAGTGTGTTGCTCCTGCCAATGGAAATCTGTTCCGATCTCCACATTCTGAAGTTCAAAATAACAGTTCTTTTCATCTTCAGGCACAAACTCTATCCTGTCTCCGTTTTTCAAATCAGCGACAGTAATTGAATATTCCTCTGAAGTAACTGTTGATTTCTCAATAACTTCATCTCCTCGGTAGATATTGCAAACATACACGCCAGAAAATCTAACTCTGACATCTGATGTCAATTGTATGCCAACTCTAACTCTATCAACCTCAGCTTTCGCATGGCATCTGCGTAAATGATTAGTCATAAATTATCCTTTTATTTACGGATGCGAAATTAAACAAAATTTAATGCAAATATTCTTTCCAGCCATTTTTTTATCATAAATTTTCTTCAAACGACTGCATCAAAACAAATTAACAAGATTTTATACAAAAAATCTATTCCTATGAACGGATTAAGCATAGGTTATAACTAAAGGAATCGCTCATTGAGACAAAACATAACCGGCCTTTACAAAAACAGCAAAAACAATTATCTAACAATTTCTTATAAATATAAGAATTGGCTCTCAAAATTTCGTATTTTTGTAGAATCATGGAGAAAATATCTAAAATTTCGTCAATAGTCGAATCATCTAAACTAGCCACAGAGATCAAGGCTTTCATAGATGGGAATAAATCGAAGACAGACATCTATCTGCCCAACTGTTCACTGCGTGCTGCAGTATCGTTATTCGTAGCCCAACACACAAGCGTATGCCTGCGAATCTGCCAGAATGAAGATGCCGCTGGATACCTTTACCAGGACGCGCGAAATCTGATAAACACCAATGCGGAAAAAGCAGATGATTCCATCGTTTTCTTTCCTTCTTTAGACGGGAAGCAACTAGACGACGACGGCCGCACTATCATGCGTACCCGTGCTTTGGAGGCTATTGAAAAGGTTCACAACCTGATGATCATCGCCTACCCGGAATCGCTTTCCGCTTCTGTGGTGAGCCCGACTAAACTGAAAAGTGAGACTCTCTCCATCAAGAAAGGCAACGAGTATGACATGAACACTCTGTCTGAAAAATTCTTCAAACTTGGTCTCACCCGTGAGGAATTTGTATACCAGCCGGGGCAGTTTGCCATCCGTGGCGGCATCATCGACGTCTTCTCTTATTCTTCTGAACTGCCTTACCGTATCGACTTTTTCGGCGACGAAGTTGAATCCATCCGCACATTCGACACCACAAACCAGCTTTCAGTTGACACTATTGAGGAGTGTACGATCGTGGGCAATGTGCTTA
>CAMJFV010000224.1 GCA_946405045.1 uncultured Bacteroidales bacterium
ATTTTCAATTATGAGAATTCAATCTGGGGAAAGAACCCTGCAGTGCCTCTTGAACCATTGGGTCAGACAGAGCAGTCTACCTTGAAGGATTTGTCTTACTACGGAGTGTTTGAGGATGCACCGTTGCTGTCGACAGACCGCACCATCTTTGTAGATTCCACATATAAAGTGCAGCTTCACACAACTAAGCGTGAGGTGCTGCAGGAAAAGGATGAGTCTCATTCCCACGTCGGCTTAGGAATGACTTTTGGTCCTACATGGATGACCTATAACTCTGAAATGGGAGAAGGCAAAGTATCAATGTCGCCGGGGGTTCATGTGATGTACGACTATTATCTCAACCATAATTGGGGATTCATGATCGGAATCAATTTTTCATTCACTACAGGTACATTCGTTGGAAATGATTATTATGATGAATACAGCTATGTGGATTATGAAGGCGATAAGTTGAATTTCAAATACAAAGTAGGAGAGATTGAAGAGATAAACAAACTTGTGTTGTTGGATGTCCCAGTTACTTTGTCGTATGCGGCAGGCAATCTGTTCGGTCATGCAGGTTTGAAGATCGGTGTGCCGATTAAGCTTAAATACGACCAGACATTGAAGGATTGTGATTTTACTTGTGAAATGCCTGCATATAACACAACTATGAATCATGGTCTGGCTCTTGGATTGAATAATAATGAGTGCAAATACAACGGACAGTTCACAAGTTCGCCTATTATGATGATGTTTACTCTCGATGCCGGCTATCGTTTTCAAATCAATGATAAATTCAGTATCAATGCTGGTGTATTTTTTGACAAGGCATTGTATAGAATCAAGTTTAAGGCTGATTCAGATGAGGATAATATCCAGTATGCAAAGAATAAAGATGTTTACGATTTCTTGAAGACGTCAAAACCCAAAGATCAGAGTGAACTGCCTGCTTATTTGATTCAATCGAGTGTGTTGAGTGGACAGAAGATCTCGACAAAGCAAAGAATTGCAGAAGGTTTGGGTTACACAAATTTTGGTTTCAAGTTGACGTTTACATTCGATCGATACGGAAAGGATTTTTATCCGTCGGATGAGAATGAAGTGGCAGAATGAGAATAATTTGAGTTAGAATACTTTTTATATGAATTTGAAAGAAGGAAAGGGAGTCGCATTCGACTATCTTGAGCAGTATGGAGCAGTTTTTATTGTCGGCACGATGACAGATTCTGAGTGTTCAGAAGAGATGAAATTGGCAGCTGAAAAGTATAAGGATGTCAAGGATCTTTTCGACAAGATAGAGAGTGATACACCATGTGGAGCTCAATGTGGAAAGGGTTACCTTTTCTATGTTCCGACAACCAATAAAAGTTTGACAGTTGAATCTATGATTAGGGAGGCGACGGGAATACTGTCTGAGATAGGTATTCATAATTTGGTTGTCAAAGTGTTTGGGGAAACGGACAAAGAGGGTGTGAAGAAAGCACTTGAGTCAAGAGAGAGTCTTGAGGATGTGCTATTTATCGGTTGAAGTTGATTTTCATTGTATATGTGGGGACGTTGCATGCAACGTCTCTTTTGCTTTCAAGATTCCCCTTTTTTCATTACTTTTGTACAGAAACAAATAAATGCGCATATTTTGGAAACTAAAGAGATAATTTTGGCATCCATTTCAGGTCCAGATCGTCCGGGTCTGACTTCTAAGATGACGAGTATATTGGCTCGTTACGGTGCCACAATTTTGGATATCGGTCAGGCTGATATCCACAACACATTGTCGCTTGGTATTTTGTTTTCAAGCGACCAGCAGGTGTCAGGATTTATTTTGAAGGAGATGTTGTTTTCAGCATCGTCTCTTGGTATAAATGTCCGTTTCGACACTATCAGCGAGAAAGCCTATTCCGATTGGGTCAGTCTTCAGGGAAAAAATCGTTATATCATCACAATGCTTGGCCGTGATATTTCGGCTGATTTGCTTGCGAATGTCTCAGGAGCGTTGAGTGATCAGGGATTGAACATTGATTCCATCACTCGTCTTTCTGGACGTATTCCTTTGGAAGGTGTTGAGAATTCCACAGCTAAAGCCTCTGTTGAGATGTCTGTGCGTGGCACTCCGAAAGACAAAGCCGCTCTTCAGTCGCTTTTCCTTCAGATGTCCAGCAATTTAGGTTATGATATCTCTTTCCAGGAAGACAATATTTTCCGTCGTAACCGCCGTCTTGTTTGTTTTGATATGGATTCCACTCTTATCAAGACTGAGGTTATAGACGAACTTGCTATGCGTGCTGGTGTTGGTGACGAGGTGAAAGCCATCACTGAGAGTGCTATGCGTGGTGAGATTGATTTCTGCGAGAGCTTCCGACGTCGTGTGAGCCTGTTGAAGGGCTTGGATGAGAGCGTGATGATTGATATCGCCGAACACCTTCCAATTATGGATGGCGCTGAGCGCGCTTTGCGTATGTTGAAGAAGTTCGGATTCAAGATTGCGATCCTTTCCGGAGGTTTCACATATTTCGGAAATTATCTGAAGAAACAGTTCGATTTGGATTATGTGTATGCCAATGAATTGGAGATAGTGGATGGCAAACTTACTGGCCGTCATCTTGGTGATATTGTCGACGGAAAGAGAAAAGCCGATCTGTTGCGTCTGATCGCTCAGGTTGAGGGACTGGATCTTCAGCAAGTTATCGCTGTAGGCGACGGTGCGAACGACCTTCCGATGCTTTCTTTGGCAGGATTGGGTGTCGCATTCCATGCAAAACCAAAGGTTAAGGAGAATGCCAAGCAGTCGTTGTCTAATTTCGGTTTGGATGGCTTGCTTTATCTTCTTGGTTTCAAGGATTCATATATGGAATAAATAGGGTAGAGAGAATGCGTTATCTGATCACATTTTCATATCTCGGCACAAATTATCATGGATGGCAGATTCAGCCGAATGGAAATACAGTACAGGAGGAACTGAACAAAGCACTCTCTGTATTATGTCGTGAGGAGATCTCCACCACAGGAGCTGGTCGCACCGACACAGGAGTGCACGCGCGTATGATGACCGCTCATTTTGATGTGAATAATCCTATAGCAGACGGTGCACAGTTTGTCTACCGCATCAACAAACTGTTGCCTAAAGACATTTCCGTCTCCGGAATAAAAGAGGTTGACGGAGAGTTTTCCGCAAGATTCTCTGCTACAGAACGCACTTATCGCTACTATATTACCAAAGATAAAAATCCATTCACGCTTGACGTAGTGGCGTATATCAATTTCGACCTTGATATAGAGTTGATGAATAAAGCCGCGTCGTCGCTCTTTGAATATGAGGATTTCACAAGTTTCAGCAAGGTGAACACAGATACCAAGACAAATATCTGCAAGATTACCCATGCGGAATGGAAAATGGAAGGGAACATCCTCGTCTTCACAATTTCCGCGAACAGATTTCTGCGCAATATGGTGCGTGCGATCGTCGGCACATTGATCGACGTGGGCAGAAAGAAGATTTCGGTCGCTGATTTCCGAAAGATCATCGAGAGTAAAGACAGGTGCAAAGCATCTACATCAGCCCCTGCCTGCGGTCTGTTTTTGGAAGACATCAAGTACTAATGCTGAATGCAGGATTTAGCATTTATAATTTATAATTTCTATTTTATGATTGAGACATTATTGCAGACCGATTACAGTCTGATGGAGACGTTGAATTTACCAGCTTACCACACATTGTCGTGGGATACATTTTTCTTCAATGTGTCGAAGATAGGAATTTGGTTTCCACCAGTGTTGTATATGCTTTGGGTGATTTTCCGCACAAAGAAAAAAGAGGGTTGGCTGATTTTGATAGGTATTGTTCTTGTCTTCCTGTTGACAGACCGAATAACATCAGGATTGATGAAACCATTCTTTGCGCGTCTGCGTCCGAGTCATGATCCGAACATCATGGATCATCTTTCATATGCTTTCAATTATACAGGTGGCAGATATGGTTTCCCGTCGTCGCATGCAGGAAATTCATTTGCTATTGCGACGTTTCTCTCTTTGTTGTTCCGCAATAAATTTCTTACGATAACAGTCGCGATGTGGGCTTTGTTGTGCTCTTATTCACGTATTTATTTAGGAGTCCATTTCCCAGGCGACATTCTTGTTGGAACATTATGTGGTATATTGCTTGGCTGGCTATCGTATAAGATAGTGGAATATCTCAAGAAAAAATTCCCGCAATACACAAGTGAAGAGAGATTCAGAATATCCCATATCCACACATTATGCTATATCATGCTGATAGAGATTGCTGTCATCGGCATCGTGAGTGGAGTGGTGA
>CAMJFV010000225.1 GCA_946405045.1 uncultured Bacteroidales bacterium
CCCCAGCCGGATTCAGTTCCCGTGCATTCATGAGGAGGTCCAATGGATAACGTATTGTCGACCATTGTGTGTCCAGCGATATACCGGTTAATTCATGTGGATCCCAAGATGGTTCGAAGTAAGTTGTTAAACTAGCGGTTTCCAGATTCGACAGATCAACGAATCGATTCAAATTATGTGTCTTATTTTCATTTTTTGTCAAATATGCTCGGTTGTTATCAATGTGATCGATATACCATAACTGATCCCGAATATCATCTGGGATCACCTCACGACTTACATCAGCATATGTTGCACCTTCGATGATGGAACACAAACAACCAGGTGTGATATAATATTGCCCCATGACACCGATAGAAGGATCTGCAATGGGATCTCCTTCGTCGTAATATAATGGATTGATCGCTAATACACCACCATCTTCATCAGTATCAACGATTTGCAACATTACATTTGACAATAATCCATTTGCGAATTTAATACGAACTCTTTCGTTTCGGTAAAGTACCGGTGAAATCGGTGAATCCGTATCATTGAGATAACCCGTTCCTTTTGAGACAATGTCGACCCGTTTAATTCGATATCTACCAGCTACTATGTTTGATTCATGTGTTCGTTCAACACCTGGATCAAATATCAATCCAGCCATCTGACGACTTTCCTGAACTTCTGGATTGTATGTTGGTGTGTTATGAATTGCATAAACTGATAAATGTTGCGGGGATGATTTATCGGTTGCTTTACGAACCCAATCCGGCAAGCCCTTCATTTTTTCGATATCATGTGGATATCTGGGAAATTGGTCGACATAATTCTTTGATGAACCAAATACCATTCCAGCATAACCGGTGTCGGTTGTTGTATCAGTAAACGGAATCGACTGATCAAGTTGTGCTTTGAACACTGGAATCAATGGATCTTGTTCATCAACACCATCGACCAATGCATTCGAGTTGAATGCAGACAAAGGAATCCGATAATACTTGAGCGATGCATTATAAACCCATGCATCATTCTCAACCATCTTCAGGATAGTAGCACCATACTCTGTTTTGTCAACATTCAATACCGCAATAGACTGATCATTAGATGGGGCATACACAACTCTGATATTTGTGATCGGAATATTGTAGTCAGATTCAGTTCCGGTAAAGTCAGTTCCATCTGCCGAACATTCGATGTAGTAATCATCATTTGACTCTACACCTTGATCGATTGACACTGGCACGTTGATATACAATGGACCAACGCATGGATATACATATTGCTCATATTTAGAACCATTATCATTGTATCCCATTGTAAGCACTTTACCGTACGAATTGGTTTTGTTTGGTGTGATGATGCATTTTGCTCCACGATCTGACTGTTTGCAATTGAACCAGATCAATGGTAATCCGATCATTTCTGGATCATTGATCAGTTCAGTTACGAATTCTGATGCAGATGGATCATCCGGTGTGATATGAAATGGTTGTAACACTTCATCCAGTGGATAAAAGTAAACATCATTGGTGATATCCATTACATTCGGATCTGTTTCAGTTGTCATGAAATCGATCGGGATTGATTCATCAGAATAACTCTCAGAAATCGGATTGTAGATTTCGATGGTTGGTTTCGTATGGGTGCATAACCAACGATATGTGAATACGTCACCATCAGTCGTTGAGATCGGGACTGCAATCTCAACGCAGTCCCGAAGTCTCATGCGATAATTGAAATGTGTCGTCGAGGAATCTTCAGTATTCACAGATTTGACTCGAATCATTTCAAGTCCATTCATTTCTGGTATGAAAGGAAAAACAGCCGTTGCAAGTTCCAAAGTGTTCGTCAGAATATCATTATTGAACTTAGCTTTGTTGACGATTCGATCAACCATTGGCATCTTTTCAGTTTCGATGATAATATCGGAACCGAGATTGTCAATACGTCCTTGGAAGATATCGCCTGTAACCTTGTCCTGAACTTGTTTCTTTTTGTCGGTTTTCTTCAACCAGTGTTTGCGTTCCTGATCCATCAACATTGCCAATGTGCATGAACCAAGATACCATTTAATCTTTTTGGGTTTCAAAATATCTCACACCTTTCTCATGTATGATAGTTCCATTCCCATTTGTTATCACGGAACACATACTGACGTTCATTGATAATCAACAATGTTATTTCTGAAATGTCCATGCCATCATCATACATTCTGAATCCGTTTAATGTTTCATAATTAAACGTCGGATCATCGATTCGAAATACATACAACGGATTGTTTTGATAGGTGTATGTATTAACCGTAACAATCTCGTCATAAATGTCTTTCAGCGGTAAAAATCCACCATATTCTGTCGTAGTATCCAGATAGTTGTAATTATGTCCACTGACACTTTCGCGGTCTGAATAATATACAAGATTCCCAGATTCAATATCAGCTTCGAAGCTTGTCGAAGTAAACGATCTTGAAGCTTTATACACATTGGGTTCTTCATTGTTATAAATGAACTGTCCTTCAGTGTATGATTGATTCGGATAATATTGTATAAGTGTAACATCGGCTGGATCAATATCCGATATCTTACAAACATCAGTGATATGATACGGTTTTAATGGATCAATAGCACGCGGTATTTGTGTAATCCGATACACTGGATAATTCATTCGCGAATTCGTATACAACGCAACTGCGGTTTCAGGATAGTCTTTACCGTAAGCTTGAATCATGTTGATGAATTTCAGCTCAGTATTATACGTTTTCGTCATGAATCCACCATGATCCGTATATTGATCGTTTGCACGAGAATGAATATTGAACATGAACGGATAGTTGTACATCTGAGAGAATATCAATGATGCCGTATAAATATTGAACGATGAAACATTCAGTTGATTGTATGATGGTAATTGATTGGTATCCAGCATATCTAACTCGAATTTATACGATAACAGATATGCATTTGCTGAATCGACAGTAAGGCCATCCATCTTTTCAACAATACTGAAGAACACTCCAAACTGATTCAAACCTTGATCCGATATTAATTTACTGAAGTCCATTCCAGCACGCACAGATTCGTATGTGAAGAATTTCGTTGGATCATATGGAATCAATGTTGCTTTAAATGTCACATATTTGCTTGGATTATTTACAACATTCAGCATGTCGCTGTTAACGAATTTTCCATCACTCAAGAGATGATATATCATAGACTGATAAGGTTTTCTCAGATGAAGTGTACTGACGTCATCATATACCGGATTTGTTGTACCCATATATCCAGTTAATTGAATACGATGTGCAACATCCCATGCATCATTTTCATCCAGCGGATATTTCAGTTCATTGATATGAACAGAATTTGACCAAGCGTCACATGTAATAGCATAGTGTCCTTCACGCAACACATCTCCATATGGTGGTTGAGATTCGGGATTGTATGGCATACGACCATACTGCCAATCATATTGCGGTGGTTTATAGTGACTCATGATCTCATCAGACAACGTGAACACAAACGTTGCGCCGGATCCAGTGCCAGATATTGTATTGGTTGCAAATGTCGTGGTTTGTCCATCAAAGTTTGACAATGGGATGTCTGGAATGACATCTGTCAATGAGCCGTCATCATCGTAATTCATACCAGGATACCGTGTATCCATGTGGAATTGATAATCAGTGATGGCTCCGTCAGTCACTTCAATGACATCGATTTTCAGATATACACCACCGATATTGAATCCGATTTTATCACCGACAGCATATCCAGATCCACCGTTACCAAGATAATACTTACACGAAGCGCCTTCTGGAATCGGAGCTTGTTCGTTTATGACACGCCTGATTTCAGAACTTGGTACCTTGAATGTTTGGAACGCCGGTTTTTTCCACATGAATCCACCGTTGTTTCCACGGACATCAGACAAACGTGAGAATGGTGTTTGCTGGAGTCGATTAACACCTGGAGATCTATTGACGATCAGATTCTGAACATATGGCGTATAACCTTCAAGTCCGGTGAATCGAAGCGTTGGATTTATATTCCACAAACGATCGATGTCGTTTTCAATAAAGACACGCTCTTCCCCTTGTGTATCTTCAGCAACAATCGCACGGTTTAGCATAACAGGTGCTTCCATACGAATGTATTTTTCATCCATCAGCAGTGTTGGAGACTTTCCAGATACACTAAGCATTTGTGTGAATGATGTCGGGATATCACAGATACGAGCTGCTGTTCTTTCGGCTTTTGGATTTTTGGATATCTCGTTATTTATGTATGCTGCGGGAT
>CAMJFV010000226.1 GCA_946405045.1 uncultured Bacteroidales bacterium
GTCACCGTTGTAGTTGATTTTATCAGAGAAGTCAATTTTTTGCCATTCGTTTCCTGCGTCAAACAACAGTTTTTCATCATTTTCCCAAATCAACGTGTTGGCACGGGTGAAATTTGGAATATTCAGGTAAGCGGCGTTATCCCAGCGTACGTTCTGGCGGACAACTGTGATAAGTTCACGATCGCTTGGAGTGACACCAAGTTTATCAAATCCAAGTTCCAGATTCACCTGCTGATATTTAGTGTTGATGCCATACATAGTGTTTGACTTCACTTCAGCGTCAATGTCAACAAGTCTCTCTGCGACACAGAAACAAGCAGTGAGAAGCACGCTGTCTGGTTTTTCCCTGTCAGCGATCTTCACCACATAGTTGCCCGACAATGTCATTTTCACATCATCGTTAGGCAGGAGGAGAGAGTAGTGAGTATAGTCGAAAGTAGTGTTGCGGGCATATTCATAGTCCGTAACATCCTGTTGGTCAAAACCTTCAAGGTAGTCTATTTTGTCAAGTTCGGAAGATTCCCAAAGTGCAGAGCAATGCTCCACGAAATAAACAAGGTCACGTGGAGTGCGAGACATCTCGTCGAATGATATTTCAATCCTGTCATCTGAGTCCAAAAAGATTGTAGGCTCACTCATATCAATGCCATACACTCTCACTTGCAATGATTTGTAAGCATTGTTGAAAGTCTCAGTACGGTAGCCTGCAAATGAATCTGAAAGGATGCAGAATAAGAATGTCAGGAATATGAATAATTTTTTTGTCATTTTGCGAAAAATATACTTGCAAAAATAGTGAATTTTTTCATAATGACGGAATGTCTGGATGCGTATTTGTTGAACGACATTGCATTTCATTCACCAAAACGTGGCTAATATGTAAAAAAATGAATTTAGTTGTCACCCCAATACATTTGGCTTTCAATCAATTATGAATTAAAGTGTGCTCGCCTACGGCTCGCATAGAGAAGAGGGTTAGGGCGTTCCGCCCTTAACAATCTTCATTTTGGACAACAGCTATAACAACGTCATAATTACGGATAACAAAGTTATCGAAAAAAAATTCAATTAACAATTCCACGAAAAGTCCAGCCACCCCAAAAAATTACGAATTATGCATTACGAATTACGAATTAAAAAACAGGCCACGATAGCCAAAACAATATACGTTTTGCCAACCATGACCTGTTTTGAAAAACATTTCCACGATCAAGATTCTGTTATTAAAAGAATCCCTGCCGTGGACGATATGAATGAATTATTTATTCAATTTTTTCTCTCCTTTGACAATCACCAATCCACGATAATCATCCGAAACATTCTGTCCGTTGATATTATATCGTTGACCATCGTTTGTGTCTGACGATACTATGTCACTCACATCAGTTATTGTAATGTCGCAGTCGTACTCAATGGTTTGAGAGTCAAGAATATAGTCGCTGACAATCACAGGATTAGTGATTGCTTTTCCATTATTGTCACTTTCCAATGCGGCATCAATGATTATCTCTTTCGACTCTTCTGGCAACAAACCTCGTAGTGTTTCGCCCGAACGAATCGATCCGATTGCGAAATAGGCATCACGATAGAGTGGAGCGACGCCGGTATTCTTCACAGTGATCTTGGTCTGCGTACCGTCGCTCTGACAACCAGTAACCACGAAATGATAGCCAGTGGCCATACTGCATTCTTTGAAACGTGAGGCCGTGTTGTATGAATTTTTTCCAGACGGATTGTTGTTGGCAATCATAAATGTGATATGATACTTTTTCGACTGTTCCTCCCAAGTATGTCCGTACATACCTGACGGATTGGTGAATTTTTCCTGATCACTGTCTTCATAATAACTTATCTCACCGCCGCAAACACCTGTTTTCCAACGCTCTTTGCCCATTGCGTTCCAACACGACTCGTTATAACCATCACCTGAACTTTTCTCATGCCCCTCATGCATGAATGAGTCGTCGAACAATCCGAACTCCAACTTCTGAAGCTCTTTGTCTTTCGTAAATGGAGTATAGTCATCGTCAGCAGCGTCGATACTGATTGCCCAAGGGATATTAGCCATCACATCAGTGATGTGTAGGAAGAACTCCTTCTGGTATTCTTTCGATGGGAAATTCTCGTCGAATTTAATATCCACACCATTCTCATCATAAATGTGGTATTCCGACCAGTGGCCGAATCCAACCTCTACAAATGCGATACGAGGATCTGTTTCGTATCTCTTTGAGAAATCTGTAAAAAACTGTTTTGTAAAGCGTTTAAGCTCACTGTTGCTCCAATCGGCATAGTGAGTAATTCCGTCGCCTTTCACCTTCTTGCTTACATCATGATAGTCGGATCTTGCCTTGATATACGCAGGCACGGCAGATGTGCCGGGTTCATTGTCGACCATCTTTTCTCCTGGATATTCGTAGAAGAAACGGAGAACAGCCTGATGGTTACGGCTTTTGATCTCATCGAGAAGATCATCAAGATAGCTCCAGTCGTATTGAATGGTGCCATCGTCATCGCAACCTTTCACCACTTTGCATGGTGCCACATACGAGAACTCCAAAGAATGGCTGTTGCCATACGTCTTAAAACGATCCTCTGCTTCGTCTGGCCACAACACCAAACCTGTCATTGGCTGCACATTAGACACACTAGAAGTGATGCTGATTGGTTTCCAATCAGCCGCAATACCATTCACAACAATAACAGTATTGATTAAAAAAGGAAGTGCAATTTTTTTCATCTTCATTAAATCTAAGTTTCACATTAATTTTTCAATAACATCACAAATATAAAAATTTTATGTATGTGAAATGAAATATACTAAAGATTTTTTAAATCTGTTTGACGCGAGTTTGACAATTTGTCGCTAAGAGACTGTCAAATAATTAAATATAATGAATCAAATTAGGATTATAAAATACTTATTTCTTTTCCGTGATATCCTGTATGACAAGCCCAGCTATAGTGAAACCAAAAATTGCTGTAATGTGAGCAACAGTTCCATTTATTTGCGCTTTTGATGAACACCATTCATGGTTTATCAGATTTGGATTGCCGGCAGCTATTCTTGCTTTGGGGCATACACAAGCACTCGTTCCACATGATGATGCTTTACCTTTGTTCTCGAGCAATTCTGGCGAATAAACACAAAGAAATTTCTTTCGTGGATATTTGTTTATATGTTTGAACTTTTTTCTGATGGCTCTTGCTAACGGACATCCATTAACTTTCCAAAATTCAGACACTTGGATTTTAGTTGGATCCATTTTTAGCGCGGCACCCATAGCGGAAAAGAATTTGCCATCACATTGTGTCGCTTTCAAAATTAAGTTTGCTTTATTCTCCAAACTATCTATCGCATCTATGATATAATCATACTCCTCTATATGAAAGAGATGGTCGTTTTCAGCAGAATAAATCTCCTGGACTGCATTTATTTCAGCCTGAGGGTTGATCTCAAGTAGACGTTCCTTAAGCACGTCCACTTTCACCATTCCTATCGTTTTGGTGGTGGCTTGCAATTGTCTGTTGACATTTGTTATACAGACTCTGTCGCTATCTACAATGGTTAGATGCCGAATTCCACTCCTCACCAAACTTTCAGCACACCAACTGCCTACACCTCCAACTCCAAAAATTATAACACGTTTGCTTTCTATGGATTGCATCACATCTTCTCCCAAAAGTAGGGTCTGACGATTGAATAGTGCACTATCTCTGCCCATTTATTGTGATTGAAATATTCAGTTTTATTTGTTACAATTTCGTCGCAAAATTATAAAAATAATTTGACGTGAGTTAGACGAATTGTAATGAATTATATAGCATTTAGAATTTTACATTCTACTTTCTCGTTTCCACCTTACAGATTGTGCCAGTGTATATCTTTACGACATGAAACTGGTTCAAGTTTTCGGCAAATTGAAGATATTCATCACGTTGTGTAGTTGTGAAGATTGAACGACCAAGCAAATCATAAACTTCTATTCGCTGAATGTCATCACTCCACAATAGAGAATTGTCGACTTCTTTTACAGAAGCGTTCCCATATTTTGAAACAGTCACATTGGCAGGAAAACAGAACGATGGATCTTTTCTTTCGTATATAGATTGCTCCATACTTGCTTTAGTCCTTTCAACTTTTTGCTTGAACAAAGTTCTGCCGTCGTATTGGATTGTGACAGGTTGAGAGAGGTCTAACATATCATCGTCCAACCAGATTGTGATTTCATCATAATCCATTTTGTTGATTGTGATGGTATTAC
>CAMJFV010000227.1 GCA_946405045.1 uncultured Bacteroidales bacterium
TGTCTTTCCATCTTCCGTTGTGACGCTCTTTGTGATAACCTCCAACGACTGATTTGGACAATTTCTTGCACATAGACCACAACCAATACATTTGTGTTCGTTGTTGTCGTTTATATCAAATACAAGTTCTCCACGGAATCTCTCAAACTGACGCGCAGTCTGTCGATCCTCTGGATACTGCTCTGTAACCTTTGGTCTCCAGAAGTTGCGGTTTGTGATGACCATACCCTGCAACAACGCATATATTCCAGAGAACAGATCCTTTATATATTTAACCATAACCTTCTATATAAAAGTTGTTTTAAAAATATGCCACCCACAAAGCCATCAAAAGCATATTGAGCAAACTGATTGGCATCAATATCTTCCACTCCAAGTGTAGCAACTGATCGATTCTCAAACGTGGGAATGACCATCTTACCCACAAGCTTAGCATTACCAATGCGAATGCCTTGGCGAAGAACCACAACCATGTAGGGATCATGTTCATGATTTCGTTAAACGCGTCTGCTCCTGGAATATGCAATGGCTGCCATCCTCCCAAGAAGACCATCGTTCCGATACCTGCGATTGTGAACATGTTGACATACTCACCAACGTAGAACAAACCGAATGTGATTCCCGAATACTCGATGTGGTATCCTGCTGTAAGCTCCGACTCTGCCTCTGGAAGGTCGAATGGTCCACGGTTAGTCTCTGCATGTCCTGCGATCAAGTAGATGACCATCGCAATCCATGTGAATGGTGACTGGAACAAGAACCATAGTTCACTCTGTGCCTCAATCAAACCTGACAACTGCATTGTTCCGCCTAGGATGACAATAGCAAGAAGTGACAAACCTGATGAAAGCTCGTAGCTGACTAGCTGTGCTCCAGCACGCATTGCTCCGATCATTGTGTACTTGTTGTTGGATGACCATCCTGCCAACAAAATACCAAGAACTCCAAGAGATGAAATCGCAAGCACATAGAAAACTCCTACATTGAAGTCGATTCCTATCAAATCCTTGCTGAACTCAAGTGCTCCGAACGTACAAAGAGAACCCATGATAACCAAGAACAACGCTGTGAAGAACAAGAATTTATCATTCTTCAACAACGGAATGATCTCTTTCATAAGGATCTTGAACATATCAGCCAACGGCTGAAGCAATCCCCAGAAACCAGCTCTCATCGGTCCAAGACGACACTGATAATAAGCACAAATCTTTCTCTCCAATAGAATCAAGATAAGCGCGATCAATGCGTATAGAGCAAGGAAACCTACGCCTATTAGGACGTACTCTATAAGAAGAGTAAGCCACTCTGGACATGCAGAAGACAACGCTTCGTGTATCCAGCTTAATATTCCTCCTACTTCTAACATAATTTTAAGAATATCTGTGATTATTATCTATCAATACAAGGGATGACATAGTCAAGAGATCCTCCGATCATAATCAAATCCGCAATCTTTGTGTCTTTACAGATTGGATCCAAACCAGATACCGCAACCAAACTTGGTGAGCGGAAATGTATTCTGTATGGCGACTTGTCACCAGTACTCTTCAAGTATACTCCGAAATCTCCACGTGCGTTCTCGACTCTCTGATAGTACTCTCCTTCTGGCACCTTCACAATTGCAGGAACCTTAGCTCGGAAATCTCCCTCAGGGATCTTGTCGATCAACTGCTCAATGATCTTCAACGACTCCTCAATTTCCTCCAAACGGATCATATATCGGTCGATTGTATCACCACCGTCGTGAAGAATCTCCTTGAAATCTACTTCTGAATAAGCTGCGTATGGAGCAATCTTTCTCACATCACAATGCCAGCCAGAAGCACGACCGTTAGGACCACTCATTCCAAGAGCAACCGCGTCTTCCTTCTTTAGGAATCCGCAATTGATCATTCGTCCACGTGCAATCGGATTGCCTGTGAACAATGTGTGGTACTCCTTGATCATCTTTCTCAAATATGGGATAAACTCCTTGACTCTGTTGACAAAATTAGGATGGATATCCTGTGCCACACCACCGATAACATAGTAGTTGACCATCAGACGTCCACCTGCTGTCTCCTGGAAAATATCCATAATCTTCTCACGGTCACGCATACCATAGATGAATGCAGTGATTGAACCCATATCATTACACATACATGCCCAACCCAACAAGTGGCTGGCGATACGGTTCAACTCGTCGAAAATAGTACGGATATATTCAGCTCTCTTCGGAATCTCGATTCCCATCGCCTTCTCCACACACATACATAGGGCGTGACGGTTCATGCTTCCGCAAAGATAATCGAAACGCTCAGTAAGGTATAGCATCTGAGGATAAGTCATGCTCTCCATCATCTTCTCTATACCACGGTGGATATATCCGAAGTTTGGATCGATCTTCTTGATCATCTCACCGTCAAGAGAGACTCTCAAATGCAAAACTCCGTGTGTAGACGGGTGCTGTGGTCCAAAATTCACCACATACTCGTTTCTTCCGAATAGATTAGTGTGATTCTCGACAATCTCTCCATGTCTGTCAAGAGTGATAGAAGGCACATCCTCACAAGCATCCATATCATGGACCTTTGAAGGGATTCCCTCATTCGGAGTATTGTCATAATTCTTTCTCAATGGATATCCTACCCAATCAGGACGCAAGAATAGTCTGCGCATATCCGGATGGTTCAAGAAACGGACGCCAAAGAAATCGTAAGCCTCACGCTCATATAGATTAGCGCTCTTCCAGATGTCAGAGACAGTCTCAATGATTGGGTTCTCTACATCTGTAGTATTTGTCTTGAGCACCAAAAATTTCTCCATGTCAGCCGACTTGGAAATGTGGTAGACAATCTCTATGTTCTCCACATTATCTATCGCATTAAGGTTGATCAGGTAATCCCAACCATCTTTATACAAAGCCTCGCAAACCTTATGCAAATCCTTCTTGTCGACGCTAACCATCACGTCTGCAGCTTCAATCTTAGTGCAAGAAGACGAGACAGACTGAATCATTTTCAATGTTTTCTCCATTATTCTGCTCCTCCTTCTACAATTTGTTTTGTTTCAGACTCTGGTGTAACCAACGTTCCGTCAGAGTTGTACTTAGACAAGATCACCGAACCTTTCTCAGGATTCTTAGGCATCTTGAAGATTGACTCTACACGAATCTTTCTCTGCAACTGCATCATTGCATATAGCATTGCCTCTGGACGAGGAGGACAGCCAGGCACATACACGTCGACAGGAATAATCTTATCCACTCCTTCAACCACATGGTATGAACTCTTGAAAGGTCCACCAGACACTGTGCAACCGCCAACGGCAATCACATATTTTGGTTCTGACATCTCATCGTAAAGACGGCGCAATACAGGAGCCATCTTCTTTGTGATAGTACCAGAAACGAAAATGACATCAGCCTGACGAGGAGAGTTACGAGTCACCTCGAAACCGAAACGAGCGAAATCGTGACGGGCTGCTGCCACACACATGAACTCAATACCACAGCATGATGTTGCAAATGTCAAAGGCCATACAGAGTATGAACGACCCCAGTTGATTACTTTATCCAAAGGTGCGACTTTGATACCGACACCACCCTTCTCTAGTTCGTCAATATACTTCTGGAGCGACTCGTTGTCTCTGAAGTCCTCAGTCTTCATCGACTTGATCTTAATATCCTTTACTTCCATTCCAACGCTCCTTTCTTCCAAGCATATGCCAAACCAAGCACAAGAATCAACAAGAAGAACAAAATAGCAAGTATTCCGTTCGGACCGAGAGTCTTAGTGATTGTTGCCCATGGGAACAACAATACTGTTTCCACATCGAACATAAGGAACAACAATGCAAACAGGTAGTAACCTGGTTTGAACTGTAGCCACGATGTGCCTCGGGTCGGAATACCACACTCATATGGTTCTCCCTTCTGTGCATTCGTACTCTTTGGTGCGATCAACCAACCGATGATAATGGCACCTAGCACCATCACAACGGATGTTATCATCACAACCACAAAGATTTCACTTGAACCCATTGTAATTATTGTTTATTTATTTTTATTATTCAACATAAAAAAAGACTACAACAAACCAACTTATTGATTCATCATAGCCTCAACTTCTACTAAAAAAGATATTCTCTGACTTACAGACGGACGAATATACAGAAAAGCGCACCGAGCCACACTGCCCAGCACATCCGGAAACCATCACGTCGCACATCATTAATATGTCTCTTTTTAGTATCATTTTATAGTTATATCACTTCGCTT
>CAMJFV010000228.1 GCA_946405045.1 uncultured Bacteroidales bacterium
TCGCATTCATAATATGCGACGCATTTTCATTTTTACGTCGTGCACCCAAACCTTTCAAGTCACTACTTGAAGCGGAATGTTGGAAACCATTTGAATCATATATAATAATATCAGAGTGTAGCACCATCGAATACTCCTGAAGAATATAGTCGAGATTGCCAGACGAAATCATCTCCAAATCAGAATGTGTACCGAGTTTCTCCTGTAAAGCCGACTGTAATGTCATAATCTTCGTATTGCTATTATACTGTATCTCCTGCTCATACTGACGAAGGAAAAACGTAAATGACAACCATGCCGTCGCTATAAAAGCTATTGCAAGGGGAGCCAAAAGCCACAAAAGCATTCTTGAGAATATTGAGTTTCTGATACTCTTGTTTTTCAAATACTTGGTAATGTAGTACAAAACCACCCAGAAAAGGAAAATTCCAAATATGGTAGAAACAAGAATCAAATGCATATTGATCGTTATTTCCGGAAGACTACATACAATGTAGCCACCCTTTCCAAACGAACGGACATAATGGTGGTAACCGTTTATATTATATGAATAAGCATGTTCACCACGATGCAGACCTGTGCTATGAGGCGGATAGTGGTAATCACCAGTCCACATCTGAAGTTCACCATCATAATATTTTGCCAAAGCAAGATTATTCCATTGAGACGTATAGCTGCTATACTTGAGATTATTTGTCTCTGACGACAAACGGTTGTAGAGAAGCGACGGATAAAACTTCACATACATATCTATTCCTTGATAGTGGAATTTAGCCAAGTAGACAAGGGACAATGCAGCGTCTGCATTGATATAGAAATTATGGTTATGAATTCTCCTACAGCTGTTTTTTATAAACGATGGAGGCACTGTAGTGTATTTCAATGAATTACGGTCTCGCAAATGAATAGGAGAACCTGGTCGAGACAACTGGATATCAAAGTCATACTTTCTCCAATAATCTGTGAAATATTTCTCACGTAGACGAGTCTCAATCTCCAACTGTCTGTCTATAGTGTCCACAAGATAAGCCTTCAGCACCACATCCTGACGGAATTTGCTTTCAACGTTATCCATCAACTGCTCCAACGTCGAATCAGAATTCATCAATGCATTCGATTCTATTCTGCTTGCAAGATTACTGATTTTAAATTCATTTCTGGCAGAGCTCAACTTTATCAACAAAGCTACAGCGAAATTCAAAATCAAAAACGCCATCAATCCTATGAAAATATTCCTTGACTGAATCTTGTAGAAAAAGAAAATGTCTTTCACCAATAGCATTGCTATCATCCATGGGAAAGTGTATTTGACAGAATCATCGTCAACTAGAAATACGACAAAAAAGAATATTGAAAAATTTATAATACGTATTACAAATACAGACTTTATCGCCAGATTTTTCTGCGTCAGATTCATCAGATGGGCAACCACATTCGCATACAACACAATCCATACGACAAAGACAAACAGAGCCAAAACCGTCTCTTTGGATATATCCTGCACATATGGCACCGCCAAATCCACATTCGACCGGCTATAAATAAATAACCTTGCCATTGCATAAACAACAACTCCAAGCGTAATTATCAAAACATGGCCAAGATAAGCTATCAAGAAATGCCATTTGTCTCCAGAAAAAGACAATGCATGTGGTAGAAGTCGTTTGATTACAAGCGAATAATAAAGTATTATAAGAAGAGTATAAAGCAAAACCACTCCCAGTGGTGTACCAGTATTATCATCAAACAGACTTCCTCCAAATATATACGCAGGCTGGCGAATTGAACCACAGAACAAAATAAATAGCAAAACACATCCTACAATTCCAGCAAAAGAAAACTTGGACAATTTTCCGTCATTATATCTCAAGAAAATAATGCGGAGCAAAAAATACATGAATATTCCGAATATGATCCAACTGAAAAAACATATTCGCTTGCACAACTGGTTAGGAACCGAAATTGTGATGTTCTGCAAACGGAACAATTCTGCCCCATTATTACCATTCACGACAATAGCATCCAGATTGTCTGTCCCGACAAATCTCACATGGTTAGGCAAACTAAAGCCATCACAAAACTTATCCACCTTCATTTCATGTGGATAATAGAATGTTTTGACTTTTATCAAAGCTATATAGTGATACTCTCCTGATGAAATTTTTGATCCGACAGTATGATAGTTGGCCGCACAATAATAAAATTCTGATTTGTCTGGTATAATAGATAATGAATCTACATTTATCTCATTGTCTGTCCAATAAATAAGATTGTTATTACGATAGACACGACACTCTATACCATTCTCCTCAGACTGTTTTATATAAAATGGATTTTGTTGAAGTTTCTCCAAATTACCACCCGTCTCCTGCATCATTTTTGTAAGCAAATCCATAGCAATGGTCTGCTTTTTATGGAGAGTATTATTGAACTCTGTAAGGTCCAGACTTTTCTGGCTTCGTGTATAACTGACATAGTCTGACACCAAAGCTATTGTCGCCGTCAAAATAAGGACTGCGAGGACAATATATATATTGGAAACAAGTTTCTTTATAACTTCAATAAAATCTTTTCTCATAATCACTCATGATGATACGGTTCCCCTCTCAGTATGGTGAAAGCTCTATAAATCTGCTCCACAAAAATAAGTCTTATCATCTGGTGCGAAAAGGTCATTTTTGACAGTGATACTTTTCCATTTGCACGTTTGTAGACATTAGGGGAGAAACCATAAGGACCGCCAATCAAAAAAACCAATCGTTTTCCGCCAGCATTCATTTTCTTCTGTAAATACTCTGAGAATCCGACAGATGTGAATTCAGTGCCATGCTCATCAAGGAGAATCAGCTCATCATTGTCTGAAATCGCCTGCATAATGAGTTCTTCCTCTTTTTGCTTCTGCTGGTCTTCACTAAGATTCTTCGTATTCTTCAGTTCAGGAATCTCAATGAATGAAAATTGAGCATAGTGTGACAATCTATTAACATATTCCTTAATAGACGCAATAAAATTCTTATCAACGGTTTTGCCAACTGCTACAAGATCAATTTTCATACTAATTCTTTATCAATTATAGTCAGACGCGAGTTATCGCATCTTAACAGGATTCTTCATTTCATACAATCGCGGCAAAGTTAACTAATTGCAGCTAAATCAACAAAGTTTAATACGCTTAAATAGTTCCCACATCACGATACCAGCAGTGACAGAAACATTCAGTGAGTGTTTTGTGCCAAACTGAGGGATTTCTATCACACCGTCACTCTCATCAACAACATCCTGACGTACTCCCTTGACTTCATTTCCCATCACAATAGCAAAGCCTGGTTTACCTTCTGGCAAAGACAAGTCATTAAGCATCTCACTTCTTTCAACTTGTTCTATCGAGTAGACATGATAGCCCTGCTTTTTCAATTGTCTAACTGCATCCAAAGTGTCTTCCGCATACTCCCAGTCGACAGTCAGCTCAGCGCCTAACGCACTTTTATGAATCTCTGCGTTGGGCGGGCACGACGTGATTCCACACAACACTATCTTTTCCACAATGAAAGCATCAGCTGTGCGGAACACAGCTCCCACATTGTGCATACTTCTAACATTGTCGAGTACTACAACCAAAGGAATCTTCTTCGTCTGTTTGAACTCCTCTGGAGTGATTCTGTTAAGATCTTCTATTGTAAGTTTTTTCATTTCTTCTTCACTATATAGTCACACGCAGTTTCTATAATACTATCCAACTTCTTTCTGTAAGCTAGTTCCTCATCCAAATGCACTTCTATATCCGGATCCACTCCGAACTCTGTGATCTGCATGTTTTTATCATAACACGGATTAGCTGAAAAACGTACTTTCCAACCACATGGCAATTCTGTAGTGAACGGCATGCCACATCCGCCACCTGTCTTTCCTCCAAGAATCTTGACGCGAGGCAATCCCTTCATCGCATACACAAATTCATTCGTAGCGCTGAAACAACGGCTATTCGTAAGCACATAAACAGGCTTTCTATATATAACACCATCCTTGACTGGAGAAACTTTCTCTACGACAGGTGATGAAAAATCAGAATGTCCCGGACCAATTTTGTTGACTCGGTATCCGATCACCGTCGTCTCATCAATAAAATGAGACACCAATGCATTCACATTGGCAATTGAGCCTCCACCATTATTTCTCACATCAATAATCAATCCTTCGGTATCCTCAAATGAATTCAAAATATTATTTATATTGCCATTTGAGAAAGATGAAGAAAA
>CAMJFV010000229.1 GCA_946405045.1 uncultured Bacteroidales bacterium
ATCTGACAATCCAACCAGTGTCTCATGGGAGAATCCAATGGGCAACAGCAACGGTATGGCCTATATCTTGGGTGCACACCAAACTGGAACTAATTTTGTGACAGCAGGTCCTGATAAACTATTGTGTGTGCTTCGCGACCCTCCTGGATCAAACAGTTATTCATATTTGGAAAAGGGTGTCTCTTTCAGCGAAGAGTCTAAATATACTGGTTCTGTAAAGAACGAAGGTACTGAAGATTTCACTACAGGTGTAGAGGTCCGCACTCAACAAATCACAGTTGTCGGAGTCGGAACTATGGTCGGAACAGCTACAACATTGGCTGAAGTTGAGAGTGGAGTCACTCTAGGAATTAGCCATTCTGAGGAATATACTGGTAACAACTCCTCAAAGACATCAGTCACAACTACCACAAGATTCCAAACTAGCGATGATCCTTTGTATGTTGGAGCTAACGGAGACTTATACATTGGGTACTCAACAAACATCACTTTCGGTACCAGCCAAAACGTGATTGCAGTAAGTCGTGCAACTTACGACACATTGGGTGGAGAATCGGCTTATGAAAAGACATATTTGGTTAACGACAATATTGCTGTGGTTCAATCTAACGGTGTGACAATGGGACAGATGTTTGGAACATTGTTCGCTTATCCACAGGTTCATATCGAACAGGTATTGATTCCTACATTGGAGGATTTGAGAAACAGTCTGCTTATATTACCAAACGAAGCTGATTCCTCAAAACTACAGGCTAAGGCTGATGCAGATTCTGTAAACTACTACTACTCTTTGGTAAATGCAGATGATGAGAACTTTGGAAAGCCGGACTATTACGTTCCTTATTTGTCTCAGTCTTTAGAGTATAGTAGAGATACCATCGAGGCTTTGAACACATATATCAGAGATTGGAAAAAGGCACTGTCTGACAACGATAGTATAAAGGCGACTGTAATTAAAAATGAGAAGTTGAAATTACAGAACTATTCTTTCCAAGCTGGAGGAAACGTCGAGTATAGTGAACAATATTCTTCGACACTTACGTCTAACCACTCTTTCTCTATCACTATCGGAGGAAAAGTCTCTAATGACACTTACTTAGGAGCAACAGGAGCTAAGACTAAGTTTGAATTTGAAGAGGCTGTCGAGACAACTCAAGGCGGTGAGTTTGAGAACGAGTTGGAAGCATCCCATTCGAAAGGATTTGTATTGGCAGAAGACGGTGATGATGACTACTTGAGCGTGGATGTATTCCGTGATTCGGAGAATTCTGATGAAGAATATGAGCAAAACGGAGTCAATTCAGGAAGCGTCGACAAGAACAGTCTAAAGAAGAAAGATTCTTACTCTACATTTGTTTTCAGCACAAAGGGTGGAGCTACAGGTTGTCCTTACGAGGGTGCTTATACAGCATCACACTGGAAAGGTCATGAAAACGAAGTGATCAGTGCAGCAACAATGAAACTGGAAGATCCAAAGATCGACATGCCAACAAAGTTTGTTGAGAATGTGCCTTCTGGTGAGGATGCTTATTTGACTGTATATTTGAAGAATGATTCAGAGACTGGTGAAGACCAGTGGTTCGATCTTCGTTTTGTAGACGCTACTAATCCATACGGTGCTGTTCCTAGCATTGACGGAAACTCAATGTCTGGATTTGCACTTGAGTATTTGGTGCCTGCAGGCCAGGTGTTGGAGAAGACATTGACAGTGACAAAGGGTTCTGTGTTGAACTACGACAACATGGCCATCGCGCTTTGTTCTAAGTGTCAGGCAGACCCAACTAGTTTCTTGGATGTGATTTCTGATACTGTTTATTTCTCAGTTCATTTCATTCCTTCTTGTTCAAATGTGGCTATTGCTAAGCCAAGCAACAATTGGACATACAATACAAATTGTGCTGTAGATACAATAGACGGTGTCGCTAAACACTACATGCCTATTACAATCTCTGGCTTCGATGTCAACTATACTGATTTCGAACACATCGAGTTGCAGTACAAACCAGCGTCTGGCTCAGATAACGACTGGTTGACATTGGCATACTACTATAAAGAGGATTCTTTGGCTAAAAACGCTGCAGCTAACGGATTCAATGCCTTTACAATCTCGTCGACTGATGGAGGAAATATCTACTACAACTTCTTCATGGACGACCTTCCAGACCAGAAGTATGATTTGCGTGCGGTTTCTTTCTGCAACATCAACAACGAGTTGTATGACAATCCTTCAGAAGTCGTTTCTGGTATCAAGGACATGTACAACCCTCGTTTGTTTGGCACACCAAAACCTGCAGATGGTATTTTGACTATCAATGATGATATCCGCATCGACTTCAATGAGACTATCGCCGAAGGTATGTTGACAGCCAACAATTTTGAAGTGACAGGTATTCGCAACGGTGCAGTTTCCGACCATAGTATTGCTATTGCGTTGGACGGTGCTAACGATTATCTTGCTACAGAGGCTACTCGCAACTTCGCTAATAAAGATTTGACTTTTGAGTGCTGGGTTAACTTTGATTCTGTTCAGAATGCTACATTCTTCAGCCATGGTAGTGCAAATAGTGCGATATCAATGGGTATGAACAACAGTGGCAATGTGGTTGTCAAAGTAGGAAACAAAGAAATCGTTTCTGAAAAAGTTCCTGCATGGGAGAAATCTTCATGGAACCATGTCGCATTGGTTTACGACAATGTCGACACAACTGTGAAAGCATACGTCAACTATCTATCTGTCATCGATGGTCAGAAGGCAGTAGCATACAAAGGCAATGGAGTAATCGAGATTGGTCGCAACGTCGCAACTCAATCAGGCAATTTCAATGGTAAGGTTGATCAGTTCCGTATCTGGAACGCTGTACGTTCGTCTGCTACGATCCAGGCCAACAGTGCGACACAATTGTCAGGCAACGATCTTGGTCTGATCGCTTACTACGATATGGATGAGGCTAAGGGTAACGCTACTGAAGACAAGGCTCGTGGAGCTAACCTAATCATGAACGGTGGATCATGGGCATTGCCAGAAGGTCGTTCAGCAGCATTTAATGGTACTAACTATGTGGCATTGAACAGTTCTGCTGCAGTCATTCCTTCGGATATGGACTTCACTTTGGAATTCTGGTTCAATGCAGAAAATGGAGCGAAAAACCAGACTATCATTTCAAATGGAAATGGCATTGATAATGTAGGAGAAGATCCTGCTAAACTATTCAGTGTCGGATTCAATGAAAACGGTGCTCTTTCATTCAACCATAATGGTTACTCTACTCTTGTTAACGGTAATTATGCAGACAACAACTGGCATAACTTCACTTTAAGTGTAAACCGTTCTTCCGGAACTGCACGCATATATATGGATGGTCAATTGAACACCTACTTCTCTAACGACAAGGTAGGCAAAATCGCATCAGACAAATTGTATGCTGGAGCTCGAGTATGGCACAAAGAGAAGAGTATAGAAAAGACTGTAGACCAATACTTCACAGGTAAGGTTGATGAGATACGTCTTTGGAATCTCTACCGTCAACAGTCTCAGATTGAGTCTTTCTACAATCAAAAGTCTAACGGCGACGAGATGGGATTGTTGCTATACTATCCATTCGAGCATTATATTGAGTGGCAGGGTACAAAAGAGATGCAGTTCACTTTGAACAATATGGCAAACAATGACACTACTGGTGTCGCTGTTGGAATTGTTAATGGTGTAACAAACATTCCTCCAGTTAAAAACAAGGGAGCTGTCTCATCTTTGTCATACGATTGGGTTGTAAACAATGATGCGTTGATCATCACATTGAAAGAGCAAGACTATCGTATTGAGAAGACAATCGTCAACATCACAGTCAATAAGGTACAAGATGTGAACGGAAACTATATCCTTTCTCCAATCACATTGAGTGCTTACATCGATCGCAACCAGTTGAAATGGATGGACGATGCTGTGACAATCGAAAAGAAAGAGGGTGAGTCTTACGAGTTTGAGATGCCAATCGTCAACAATGGCGGTTCTATCATCAACTACAGACTCAACAACATGCCTTCATGGTTGAATGCATCTTCTGAGTCAGGTTCAATCAAGCCTTTGGAGAAGCAGACTATCAAGTTTGAGGTAGATCCATCATTGGCAGTCGGTACATACAATGAGGTGGTATATTTGACTAACTCTAACAATGTGACTGAGCCACTTGCTCTCAATGTAACAGTAGAGGGCAGCACACCTGACTGGAACGTCGACCCAAGCAAATATGAGTTCA
>CAMJFV010000230.1 GCA_946405045.1 uncultured Bacteroidales bacterium
CTACTATGTAAATGACAAAGGTGAAGATAATTATTCAGATATGTCCTCGAATATTTATCGTAATTTCAAGGATAAAGTTTTGTACAGAGATAGAGTTATGAAAAAACCGCAGTGTGAGCCAATGCCACAGATTCCAATAGCAACTAAGTAATTGAGATATATTTTCAAAATCTCATTTCTAATTCCAGATTTTTCCCTATTTTCGTAATCACTGATAAATAATAGGATATGACTACAAGCAAGACTAACGAACAGGCTTTTGAGGCTCTGATTGAGAAAGCTCTCGTCGGCAGCACTATTGAAGAGCGTAAGGCGTCGGGAATAACGAATCCTGATGCTCAAACTCCGTCGTCTACTCAATATTATTGGGGTTTGCCAAATGATTTTGATAAGAAAGTCGCTCTGGATCAGCGTCGTTTGTGGTCGTTCCTTAAATCTTCCCAGCAGAATGAACTGGATAAATACGTCGGCAAGGATCTGAAATCTGATGTGGAAAAACAAATCGATTCAGATGTCAAGACTTTTGGTATCATCCATGTCTTACGTAAGGGTGTGGAGGTAAATAATATCAAACTCTCTTTGTTCTATCCAAAACCATCTGCCGCCGACTCTGAGCAATCTAAGAAAAATTATGATTCTAATCAGTTTTCTATCACACGTCAGCAGACTTTTTCTGTCCAGAATCCTGGACTGGAAATTGATATGGTGCTGTATGTCAACGGTTTGCCTGTCTTCACTTTTGAATTGAAGAATCCTTGGACTAACCAGACGGCTAAGTACGACGGTCAGAAACAGTATAAATCGTATGAGCGTAATCCAAAGGAGACGCTGCTCAATTACGGCCGTTGCCTTGCTCACTTCACTCTGGATAAAGACGAAGTTTTCTTTACAACCAAACTCAATCTCGATAAAACTTTCTTCATGCCATTCAACAAAGGTTTGGCTAACGGTCAGGGAGCGGGGAATCCTGTTAATCCTAATGGATACAAGACTGCCTATCTATGGGAAGAGGTCTTGCAGAAGGAGACTGTTTCCGACATCATCATGAACTACGTCTTATTTGATTATGATGAGGCTAAAACTCAGAAGAAGGTTCCTCATATAATGAAGAATGCCAAGAAACTGATTTTCCCTCGTTTCCATCAGTTGGATGTGGTCACAAAGCTGACTGCTGATGTGGCTGAGAAAGGTGTTGGAAAGACGTATCTTATCGAGCATTCTGCCGGATCTGGAAAGTCCAATTCCCTTACTTGGCTCGCATTCAAGTTGATCAAGGTTTGCCCGGATTCTATGGATGCCGTCAGAGCAAAGGCTATTGATGCCCCACTCTACAACTCTGTGATTGTCGTCACAGACCGTCGAATATTGGACAAGCAGATCACTGATAATATCAAAGCGTTCGGACAGAGTGATAAGATTATAGCTCATGCCGACTCTTCTAAAGATTTGAAGGAGGCTATAGAGAACAATAAGCGAATAATCATCACCACAATCCAGAAATTTCCTTTTATATGCGACGCGATTTCTGACGTCTCCGACCATAATTTCGCTGTCATCATAGACGAAGCTCATTCATCACAATCAGGAATTGCCGCTGATAAATTGAATGCGACGGTGCAGAAAGATGGCGACACTGACGGTGGTGATACAGACGCACTCCTAGAGAAACTGATGAAGGATCGTAAGATGAGCAGCAATTGTTCGTATTTTGCTTTTACAGCCACACCAAAGAGGGAGACTTTGGAACGATTTGGATCAGAGGATGTCGATGGAAAATTTCATCCTTTCCATTTGTACAGCATGAAGCAGGCTATCGAGGAAGGTTTCATCCTTGATGTGCTTACTAATTATACGACATATAAAGGTTATTACGAGCTTACAAAAAGTATTGAGGATAATCCGGAATACAACAATGCAAAAGCTCAAAAACTGCTTCGCCAGGCTGTGGAGCGTGAGCCAAAGACTATTGAGGCTAAGGCAGATGTGATGCTGAAACACTTTGATGCAAAAGTCTTCCGTAGTCATAAACTGAACGGAAAGGCTAAAGCAATGGTTGTGACTAAGGACATTGAATGTGCTATCCTGTATTATCAGGCGCTCAACAAGTTGATTGAGAAGTATAAGATGCCATTCAAGATACTTATAGCTTTCTCTGGAGAAAAGGTATTGTCCAACAAGCCGTCTATCAACGCCCCAAAAGTCGAGGATGTCCCATTATATGAAAAAGCAGAACCAGAACCACCGTTAATGGTAGAAAGCGACGTCGCTCCTGCTTACAAAAAGATAGTTGGCGATGCAGACATGGCAATGGTGGCTGAAACTTTTGATTATGGCAAAACGTATACAGAAGCAGGACTAAACGGATTCCCAGAAAACAAGACTCCTGAATTCTTTGATTCTGATGACTATCGTATTTTAGTTGTGGCAAATAAATATCTGACTGGTTTCGACCAGCCAAAACTATGTGCTATGTATATCGACAAACCTCTTGACGGAGTGTTGGCAGTGCAGGCACTTTCCCGACTTAATCGTGCAGCTCCAGATTTAGGGAAGTTGAGTGAAGATTTGTTTATTCTTGATTTCTACAATAAGAGTGAAAATATCAAGAACGCTTTCGACCCATTCTATACAGCCACTACCCTTTCTGAGGCTACGGATATTAACGTGTTGCATCAGTTAAAAAATACATTGTTGTCATTCGGTGTGTTTGAAATGGAAGAGGTGGATGAATTTATGGATCTTTATATGCATGGTGAGGAAGCTGATAAGTGGGCTCCAATCATAGACACTTGTGCTGATAGATTCAATAAAGAGATTGAGTGGGACGAGAATGGAAAACCAGACTTTAAGATGAAGTGTAAGCAGTTTGTTAAAGTTTACAGCAAAGTCGCAGCCATTCTTCCATACGAAAAATTGGATTGGGAGAAACTGTTTTGGTTCCTACGCTATCTGATTCCTCAACTTATAATTGAAAAACCTGGAGCCACAGATCTGAAAGACCTTTTGGATTCAGTAGACTTGAACACCTATGGCTTACGTCGCACATCTCTTAATCAATCAATATCATTGGATGCAGAAGAGACGGAGATTGATCCACTTAAACCAGTAATGGTCACAGCAGGAAAAGGAGAAGATGAGCCTAAAGATCCGTTGGATAAGATACTTCAGGAGTTCAACGAGCGTTGGTTTAAGGGTTGGAATGCATCTCCTGATGACCAGAAAACAAAGTTGCTGGGAGTAGCCAAAGCCGTAGAGGAAGATGAAGACTACAAGACACTTGTTGTGGGAAATCCAGACAAACAAGCCGTTGATTCGGCAATGATAACTATCATTGACCGAATAATGAGAGGAAAACGCAAAGGTGATTTATCTCTATATAAAGAATACCAACATAGCGAAATCTTTAAGCATGGATTCATAGAAGCTATCAAGGCATTGTTGAGTGATGTTGAATATGTGAGATGATTATGCTTTATCATTCCTAAATTTTTGTTAAATTTGCCACTGTAAATTGTCAGTGATGGTAGATTTTTGCAAAATATTTGAAGATAAGAGTATACAATTAGTGTCCGAAATTGCAGAAAACCTTGGTATTGAGGCTTTTGTAGTAGGCGGATATGTGAGAGACCTAATTCTTGGACGTCCAAGTAAAGACATTGATATCCTTACAATTGGTAAAGATTCAAGCGAAATATTAAGCACCGCAGTCAAGAATAAAATTGGCAAGTATGCTCATCTTTCTGTATTCAAATCATACGGTACTGCCCAGGTGAAATGGGGAAAGAATGAGCTTGAATTTGTGACTGCAAGAAAAGAAAGCTACCGTCATGACAGCAGAAATCCAGAATGTGAACCTGGCACTCTTGAAGATGACCTTACACGTCGCGACTTCACTTTGAATGCCATGTGTATCAGGCTTTCTTGCGGTCAGAAGGGTGAACTGATTGACTTGTTCAATGGTTATTCCGATTTACAGAACAAGATCCTTCGCACTCCTTGCGACCCTATCATCACTTTCTCTGATGATCCGTTGCGAATGATGAGATGTGTCAGATTCGCGTCGACTTTGGAGATGTATATAGAAGAGAACACGTACAACGCTATTGTGAAAGACAGCGAGAGAATCAAGATTATCTCTATGGAGCGAGTGAAGGATGAACTTGTGAAGATCATGAAGAGTCCGCGTCCAAGCGTCGGGCTTTACCACATGCTCAACACTGGTCTGATGAAACAGGTTCT
>CAMJFV010000231.1 GCA_946405045.1 uncultured Bacteroidales bacterium
TACCAGGTTCCAATCCTTCCACTGGAATATTATATTCATATTCATATTCTGATTCACCATTAGAACCCTCAGACTCAATCTTTATCTCGACTGGAGTGACACCTTCAAGTTTTGTATTGTCAAGAACAAGTTTACCGTCAGCCTCAACCAAATAGTAATACAACTCGTTAGAAGAGTCCAGACGTTTGTTAAGTGTCGCTTTCACAATACATTTTCCATCCGTAGCCGGGTTAGGCGTTGGCAACAAAGTCAGAGTCTCCTTATAGTTTGGCACCGGATAAGGGATTGAATCCTGGAATGTCAACTTCAAATTATGTTCCGTAGTGATATCACAACCGTCAACATAAGCTGTTGTACGGATCAGGAATGGCAATGTGCCCTTATTAGTCAACATATTTTTCACATAGTTGTTTCCGGCCTTACTTGTCGGCTCCAACTTTATGAATGACATACGTAACGCTTCTTTCTCGTCCACCAATGGCTTGAACGCGCTCTTGATTTGAGAAATGTTACATATGGTATTGGTATAATCTGATCCATCGCCATACTTTCTATCTAGACTATCAGAAAGAACCGCAATTTGTTTATTGTGGTCAATTTTATTTTTCTTTGCTTCTTCAACTTTTGAATTGGACACATTATAATAATGATCCAGACGAGCAATAATTGAATCACAAACACGGATCTGATATTTCAATCCCTCAATCTGACCTACCAGACTTCCACGCTCTGTATTATACTGTTCAGAAACCTGTTTATACTCTTCATCGGTACGAACAGTGACAGCGACCTCAGCTGGGATACCCCATATCGGACCGACATACTTAGTGCCCTTCCATTCAACAGTCAGTTCTTCCTGGTTCTCGTCAGAATTAACGTTATTGATTTCTGGAATTCCATAAGTATACAATTCCTTCATTTGTGGTGTAGCGATCATATACTCATCCTCTGGTGATTTCAACACCACCTCCACATGCATAGAATCGTAAGTATAAGGATATTTGCTTTGATCCTCCGCAAACTTAAGACCCTCATAATCTGTCTTGTCGATAATTACCAAGACAACACCATAAGAGTGCCATGTTGAGACTATAAAGTCTTGTGAGATCTCATCCCATGTCAACTTCCTGTCAACTTTAGCGACATCACTCTTAGCCACACAATTATGTGAATCCTTGATATACATATAGTGAGTTTCACCTTCCATTGCTGGAATATGGTCAGACTCCTGGTATCCGGTATAGTAATCCTTAAAATCAGAATAGCCTTCAAAGTCGACAAAGCCATCAACAGTAGGTTTTTTAGGCACAACCTTATTTGGATTATCCTTAGGGAACAATCTGTCATACTCACTCTCAGAGAAGTTGTCAATAGCCCAAGAGTAAGGAGGGACACCACCCTTAGATGTCTTTGCAAAAAGACGGCCAGCACCATCAGGACAAACTGGTGAAGATGCGACTTCAATTTCCAATTTGTCTGGGTGAGGTATTGCAAATTTCAGTGTATCAACACATCCCTTCACATCCTCCACAACCATATAATGCAGTGAATCCTCAGCAAGGAAATTACCCCACGGCAAACTATGGAATCTGATGACGTAGTTGCTATCATTCTTAACAGAGTTCCATAGCTTATTATAAGCATTTAACGAATCTGTATATGTCGGGTTCTCTCCTAAATTAGAATATGCCCACTTCTCTATAACACTTCGAGGTGTATATTTTGAATTAAGCTTCTTGAATAAATCTTTATTATTAACCACATCAGGAAGTTTTTCCAAATCTGCAATATTTGTGTACGAAGTATCAGTGGCGCCGTCATTGTCATTATCAACAGTAACCAGATATTCTCTGTAATACCAGACTGTTCCATCGTATTTACTGCTGAACACATTCTTTCCATCAAGTTCGAATTTTGTATACATATCGTTACCACCGCCCAAATCAATATAGACAGATCCTGTATTATCGTCATAGCAATTGACATCGTCGAACTCTTTTGCGACAATTTTCAATGGAACAAATCCTTCTCGTCTCTCATATGTGAACTCATTGAAAGCTGAACAGCCATCTTCCATGTAAGCAATCACACCAATTTTTCCCATAGGCAGATTACCCAATCCTTTGACTATATTGTTATTGTCATCAACAATATCCTGCAACAACTGTCTATGACGCATCTCCACGCTGTCTTTCTTAATCGTAGCGTGACCAATTCTAACAGAGAAACTATCAACCTTTGCATTTCCACTAACAATAGGAACAAGTCTGTTATTATCAGGATCACCACACCAGTCGACGAACTGTTTTCCATCCAACGTGTATTTTGCGTCAATAAGAATAGTATCGGCAGTAGCGAAACAGAACTCCTTATCAAATACTGATATGACATGTCTACCTGGATTAAGGATAGGTGATCGATATGTCACAACTTGTTGCCTTTTATCCTTTTCAGGAACCGAAATATAAGATGTATCATATTTAACATCCTGGACATAGTCTACGTCAAGAACACCTCCATAGAATTCATTCTCTGACAATTCCTCGATATTTTTACCTGAATTTGGATCGTTTGGATCATCGAGATTTCTAACACTGAATATATACTCGCCCCATCCTCCTGTCGCCGAGAACTTGATTCTACGATTATCAGCGACACAGTAAGCATCCTTTGCAGGAGGGACGACATCGATAATCTCCAGTTTCTTATCTTCTGGTCCTTTTACCGAGAACGAATCAACATAGACACAACCGAATGTATCAGTTACCGCCACATAATATGTATCAGCGACAAGAGTGTTGAATCCGATCCAATCGGTAGGGACTGACTCATAATCACCTTTATATCGCATTGCTGCCAATGGAGTTTTAACGTTATCAGCCTTAAGATGTTCCATAAGCGCGGTAGAATCCTGATTCTTTGCGGTAATTGCAATCTTAGCAATTTCAAAGAATACATTAGAACGATAAGGCAATGACTCTGAAACATGTCCTGAATAATAATGAGCCTCATCTTTTAATGATCTACCTAAACGATATTTCTCATATTGTGCCTTGTCATCCAGGAACAGCCATTTAGCCCAGTTGCTACCGGTTGTTTTATCAGAATCGTTAGCCAAAGTATACTTTGTCCATGCTCTGCCGGCACGAATAGGGACAAAGTTAACAACACCTTCTGCCTTATCATAACAACGCACATCGTTTTTCGCCAGCTGCAATTTAACCGCTGCAGGACGTTTAACAGTGATTCTGTCAAGATCGTAATCACCCTTACAATTTTCAAAATCCAAGTTCTGGTATACAACTGTATAAGTACCACTATCCAATCTGCAAACGACCTTTTCCTTCAAATCAGAAGTGTAAGGAGACGTTGTGTCTGGTTTTCCTTCTATGAAGTCATAAATCTTAAATATTGAGTCAGAAGGAACACTGTCGAAGAAATTGACTTTTGATGGAGTCTGATACTCCATGAAGAATCGGCTTGCCGATCTGTTTCCTCCCTTAAGTTTTACGACAACATAACCAGAATCATAAGCACAACGCAAATCCACATAACTGCTGTCAACCAAGAATTCTACAGAAGGTTTCTCCAAAGAATCAATTACAAATTCTCTCTTTAATGTATCCTTACAAACATCAAAGATCGCGAACTTAGCCAAACCTCCTCTGTCAGCAAAAATAGTGATCGATGTGTCTATACCGATATTTTCCGGTTTGCCGTTAAACTTAAACTCATCATCCAGATAATAATTCCAAGAATAGATGTCTTTCTGCCAATCCTTGAAGAAGATGGTTGCAGAAGCCACAAAGTTAGAATAACACTTACTTTGAGATACTGTATCCTTAACAATCTTTAGCATTGACTCAACACCCTCAATGTGATATTGTCCAAGAGATCTCTCTGCTCCATCCAAAGCACAGCCTCCAATCGCAAGACGGATTGAGACATCATACAATCCAGAATCCAAATCTGTCAAGTGGATTGTATCTGGATTAATCTCCTTACTTATATAATCCGTATTTGTATAAACATTGTGAGCGACAAGTTCAAGATCATACTCACTGTTGAAATTTGAATAAACGAGGTTAAACTCTCCATTCTTGACATTGAAACAACGTTGGTTTACAGTCAAGACTTTAGCAGTCAAATTATCTTCAGAAAGCATGTCTTCTGACTCTGTATACTCTTCAATAGGAGCGAATATTTCACATCCATCAGCAATTGAC
>CAMJFV010000232.1 GCA_946405045.1 uncultured Bacteroidales bacterium
AAGGGTACATCAGCTATCGCACATCTGGTGATCAAAAATATGACGGAAAGATTCTGTCTAGCACCAAAAAATTCTATGATGGGATGTTTGCTGATACATCCGATCAATCTCCGTATCGTCGTCAAATGACACTTGCGGATATGAACTCCATAAATGAATCGTTCCTGGAATGCACACAGAAACTGCAAACTGTGATGGAATCCGTTCTGGAACAATGTGGAGATACCGAAGCTCAACAGTTTGTTACCATGAATACCAACCAGTACAAGAAACTGGCTCGTGTACATGGTGATGACATGAGACTGTACATGTGGCTTGCGAATGGTACCCGTTCCAAGTCTGCAACCATCCCTATCAAGAATCGAGTCGATTTCCGTAACGTGGCAACACCTGTGATGCATCGACTTGATCAATACAAATCTAACAAAGGAGTGTAATCAATCATGACTGATACTATGATTTACGAGCAAGAGCAGCTGCTCATGGCAATCGATGATATCGATGATGCTCAAATTATGGCTGAAGCCGCAGTCATCAGCAAGATGGCAGATCTGTATCTCCGTCAGGCTCTGATTCAGGAGTCTATGACTGAAGAGCAGTTCGAGGCATACTTCCAGGAAGCCAACAAGGAAGATGCACAGGATGACGAGCCTGGTAAGTTCGCTCAGTTCAAGGACAAGACCAAGGGCAAGTTCGCTGCAATGGGCGAAAAGATTAAGAACTTCGATGCAAAGGAAATGCTGAAGAAGATTCTTACCGCTATCAAGAACGTGTTTGCAGCAATTGCATCCGGTTTCGTAAAGTTCATCAAGCACTTCGATCCGAGATACTGGGCAGCACTCGTTGATGTCAAGAGCTCTGAGCTTGCGAGAATCGCTAAGAAGGAAGGCTGCAAGCTGAAGGTCAACACTGACCGTTCGGTCACCTGCATGTTCCTCATGCCTGACTTCTCGGTTTGTGCAAAGTGGTGTGATCAGGTTGATCGCTACATCGATGGTATCAACACTGCGATTGAGAACATCAAGGCTGGTAAGCGCTCTGGTGGTTTCAGTGCAAAAAGACCTGTTGAACCGCATAAGAAGGATACTGAAAACGGCAAGTGGGCATTTCCGATGAAGTGGACTTCGATCAGCGATTTTGTTTCTACAAACAAAACCGGTTCTACGAAGACTTCTCTCACTGGTAATGAGACAAAGATCGATGGTCTGCTCACTCGTTTCACGAATCTTTCTGGAAAGAACGGAAAAATCAACAAGACTATCGCTGCGTTGAACGGTCTCCCGGCAGATCTGTTCAACAAGAAGGATGATTCCGGCAATGATACTGGTAAGGTCCAGAGAGGACAGGGTGATGCTAAGAGAGATCTGCAAAAGGTCATCAAGGAGCAGGTCGCTGGTCTCAATGAGGTCCTTGCTTCGGCTCAGAACATTCAGAAAGCTGTTCAGGGTGCTTATACTGAAGCTAAGCGCAAGGCTGAGAAGATCAGAGCGCAGATCGGTGATCCGGACAGCAAGTTCTATGGCAAGACCAAGCGTGCAAAGGCACTTGCTGACAATGAGGCTGCATATGATGAACGTCAGAAGAAGATTGACGCTGGCGATTACGGCGATCAGTCAAGCTGGGCTGGTGCAAACGCTGCTAACACTGATCAGTTGAACGCAGATGATGCTGCAACTGATGCAAAGTACGCAAGACAGACTGCACATAATGCACGTGCTCGTCGTCGCATTAATATGGAAGCTTGATATAAGCTAATCTATCTGAGAGGTGTGAACAGCGTTGAATATCACTGATGTGATCCGTGACATCAAAATGTCACTTGGTTTGGAGACGATAGCATTACCGTTTGACAAACCCACTGAGATCGTGTTGAAAGAGATCATTCAGATGTCTGTTCGCACCTTCTCTCAATTCAAGCCTTTGATTCGGGAAGGATATGAAAGCCGTAAGAATCTGCGTTCACCTGATGAACAGTCGAAACGCATGGGGATCTACATTCTTCCCGCTTCATTGACGGTCACTCCTGTTCAGTATGCTGATGCATATATGGCAAATGGAGAGGACCCTAAGGAGCAAGCCGCAGTGAATGTCTTCACGGTTGGTACTCCATTCGTTGGTTTTGGTTCGTATTACCCACAGGATATCATTAATGCTACTTCAATGGGAGCTGCCATTAACAAATATTCTGGGGTAACGGCCAAACCACAAACATCAAAATGGCTTGGGTACAATCGTATCCAGCTATTTGAATTTCCAGATAATGCATATATCAAATTCGTGGCGAAGTGCGACCACGATTTGAGTTGTGAAACGATTCCTATAACATGTAGAGAATCTTTCATGGAACTTGCATCGTTGGATGTCAAACGCACATTGTATTCTATGTTGAAAAACATGAATACAGTAGGCTCCGCTTTTAAGGAGATTCAATTACGAATCGACGACTGGTCTGGTGCGGAGTCTGAACGGAAACAACTCGTCGATAGTTGGACATCTTCATTCCACATCGATGATCTGGATCTCGTCCAATTCTTCTGAAAATGATGTGAAAGAGAATGTGCGTGGGCGCAAAGCCCACGCCATTTCTTTTCATTTTGAATATATCTACGAAAGGGGTGAATGGATATGCCGAATTTGATGGTTGATGCATTGAAAACATTTAGCTCTTCAACATCGATTGGATCATCAATCGAGTCAATGGTTGCTGATGCGAAATCAATAAAGGAAACCGTGATGGGTGGCGCAAAGAATGCCAAAGAAACCTATCGTGGTATGCGACAAAATGGTTTCCGTAAGGTAACGGACTGGTTCTTTCAACGTGGTGATGAATACGGCTTAAATTCATCATTGGATGATGACGGTGATGATTTCGATGCAGGATTTAATTACGGATCAGATGAAGACAGTGACTCATCTCAGGTTCTCGACTATGAAGGTATGAAGGGCATCGCAAAAGGCCAAGTCAGTGCAATGTATAATATTGCAGGTAAACAGGCTGAAGCGACTGCTATGACTGCCTCGGAAGTCATATCCAATCTCAACGATCGTTCATCTGAAATCCTTTCATCATTAGGCACTATCAATTCATCTTTAGAGTCTATCTCACAAAAGCTCGAGAAACTCGTTGTTGTTACGGCAGCACAATCTCAACAACAACGCGGTGGTATGTTTGACGCAAATGGTAATCTGACGCTTGGTTCTGTTTTCGGTGGAATGAAATCAGCATTTGAAAAAACCGAAATTGGACAGCTATTTGGTTTGGGTAAAATGCTACTCGGCTCTGCTGGACAAATGACACCCGGTCAGTTTATCGGCACTATGGGACATGCTTTCTTTGGTGACACAAAATTCAAAGCTTTGAATGATCAGTCGGTAAATGAAATCAGTGATGCATTAACCGATAAATTCATGAACTTCCAAAACATGGCACTCACGAAGTTCATCGATTCGGACATATTCAAGAAGATCTTTGGTGATTTGAAAGGGCTGTCAGGTGGCGGAGATTACAGTGCATACATTGTAAATCAATATACCAAAGACAAGGCTGTATTTGATGGTATGACCCGCAAAACGATTGTTGATGTCATTCCATCATATCTCCGTAAGATTACTGAAGCATTGACTGGTCAGACTTATCATATTTCAGACTATGGTACTTTAACAACTGAACGTGGTGAAGGTTTCCAACAAGTCGCACGTAATGTGATCAATGATGGTTTGAAATCTAAACAGATTTCATCAATCACTTCGTCGGCAAATGATGAGTCTATCAACGAATCAGATGTACGGATTGCACAACAAATCTTGATGGGTTTGTATGTTGGTGCATCACTGGATGCTGGTCAAGCCATTGCATCATCAGATATTCTCAAGAATGGCGGTATTGATGAGATTAATGCCGAAGCCGCAAAGATTCTTGGTGCAAAGAGTAATAAACCTTCATCATATTGGATGAAAGTTATCACATTGATCAACTCGACGTTCGATACAGATAGTTCTGCTAGAGAAGGATTCATTCGTGCTGTCAATCAGACTGTACAAACAACTGATATCAAAGCACAAGAATATGCAAGCAATGCAACGTTCATTGATGATATTGGTGAAATATCTCATGAGATGATTGTAAAAGCACTCGAAGAACATGTAACGAATGCAATGGATAATGGTGGTGACACACGCACATATGATGATCTCATCAAAGCACATGAGAT
>CAMJFV010000233.1 GCA_946405045.1 uncultured Bacteroidales bacterium
TATTCATCCTCTTCCTGAACTTCACCCAAGTCTTTCCAATCAGAAATAGGATCAAAAGATGGATCACTTGGATCTTTGGTAGTGTATTGGAAAAGGTATCCTGGAATTGGTTTTTCAAAATAACCTTTAGCTTTAATCTGTGCTTTCAAGACAAAATCATCGTCCATACACAAATTCAACAAATCATTAGTTTTGCTGGACGCTACAACCTCAACCTTCGGAGGCGTGCAGACACGGAAAGCAATATCATCCAACGCGATATCTCCACGTTGAGCCGCTTTATAATCATCTTCTTTGCTGATAATCTGAATTTTAACGGACTCTACACCTTCAGGCAACTTAAAATCATACGTTTTTCTCGGCTCCACCCATCCTACTGTGTCCAACACATAAGTATCCTCAATAGGAGTACCATCAGCAAGAATCACTTCATTTGTCTTGGAATTCACAAGACGAACCTGTATTGTAGCATTTGTTGTGAATCCAGAAGTTGGTTTTTTATTGATTGCACCGACGGCTGCAGAAAAAGAGATTGGTCGTTCTGGACACAAATCCGTAATCTCTTGTTCATAAACCACCTTATCCAACCAACCGTCGCCCTTCATATCTATCTGCAAGAATGCTCCTCCTTTTTCTCCAGTAGCATCAAACATAGTTGCAGGAGAATTATAGGCATTTTCTGTTGCGATAGCGTAAGCACCATTACGGAAATTTGTTCCCGAATATTTTAATTCTTTTGCAAAAGCAGCTCCTCTATTCAACTGATCATCAATACTATATCCATGATTGCCATTTCCGACCAATATTTCTTTTGCTTTTACTGTTTGCTCATTTCCATTTTTATCTCTATAATAATAGGTGCTACCTGAGAATCTTCCAAAATCATCCAAATAGATATCAGTCAAAGCCATTGGATTACCTTCTCCGTCATCGCAACACTCTCCTACCGACAAATCGCGGGTCGCCGTCGCAATACATCCATCAGGAGTGGACACAGTGCAAGTGATAGTGTAATTATCAGGATTTGGCGGGAAGAAGATCATGGATTGATCTTCCGACGTTTCTCCTGTAGATTTTTCATTCCAAAAATAAGTTGTGCCATCAGGGAAGACGGAATTCAATTTCAACACAGCTGGCATTTGTGGACACGGATTCCCAACAACTCTGATTACGGGTTCAAACTCACCCTCTATTCTTAAATTATCCAAAGACAATGGGCCGAAGTCCGCATTCGTTCCCGCAAAATAAAAAGTTACATTACCCGAATTGTCTGCCTTTGCAGTCAAAATCAACGTTTGAGATTCACCCCAGTCGAGCTTATTTGTCGTTTTTCTATTTGCCGCGCCACCAAAACCTCCAGGTTGCGATGTACTTACACTCAACTGTGGAGCAGGAGCAGTGAATGGATCCAACTCTCCTTTTATATAACTTAGTTTTCTTCCAAGTTTGATTTCTGTCTCCAAATCATCTGGATCAGCAACGTCTTCATTCATATACTGCAACGCTTTTTCCAGATTGTCAGGGGAAAGGAGATTATACACATCGACACTCAGAGTGACAGAAGAACCTGGGATTAATCCGGATACAGAGTATGTCAATACGGAAACATTCTGACCATTTCCATAGATTACAAACTGGTTTGATCCGCTTCCTTCATTTAGATATGGGCTGATTGTGCGTGGATTAGCAACAATGCCAGCAAAACCCTTAGTGGTATTGTTGATGTTTTTTGTCAGATAATCGCTCCACTTAGCAGTCAGAGTTGCAGAGGAAGAAACGTTGCCCGACGCCATTCCAAGAAGTGTGGCGGCTTCAACATCTGAAGAATATTCGCATGATGTTCCGCACTCTTTTTTAAGGAGTTGGTCAAGGTCTTCACTAAAACATCCTTCTCCATCATTAGACAACGACGGATTAAACAAAGCACTTGATGTCTCAAAATCGGAGCCACCAACAACACAATTGGACGCAAATGTCTCGATCGCATTAAACAATCCAACACTAAATATTAGAACGAGTATATTATATCTCATAATGTTTTTACATTCAATATGTTATAATATGTTATAGAGTTCAATAAAGTACTTATATAGAAATTGTCCCTATATGAGGGTTGTTAATGGCATTCCTACCTTCACTCATCCACGCAAACCCGAAGGACGTTCGTAAAAAATACGATCAAATGCTATAAAATACCTTAAATGTATTAATCAAAATAAATATTGAATGCGTATTTTTAGATTGATGCGCCTAATGTAGTACTTTTTTTTCGTATCATATTCACTTTTATCACTTTTTATTAAATTTTGGTGATTTTGAAAACATAAAAATTCGCTTTTGTTTAGAAAACGTAAATTTTCCGCAAATCTGTAAAAAGACAAATTTGGCATAATAGAAATCATGCCCGTTTGGAAATGGATTCTATAATAAAAAAATGTATTTTTGCACCTTTGTAGAGACGCACGGACGTGCGTGTAACACGGACGTGCGTGTCCACGGAACAATAGATTTCCATCGAATATATGAGAACAATATTTCTATTCATATCATTAGTGATCTCCGCATCATTATCAGCAGAGATGATTTCATCCACTCGCTTCGAATCTGCGGAAGCAGGCAAACCGTTTTTGCTTGACAACTGGAAAAGCGAAGGGTTCTCTACTGGCACATGGGATAATGGCCTGAAAGACAGAACTATAATCGACACCGCATATTCAGTGTCGGGCAGAAAATCATTACGTGTGGAATATCCGAAAGGTGGTGTCGGACCTCAGGAGACAGGAGCTCAAGTGGAGTTGAAATTTCCATCACGTGATGTGGCTTACATGTCATATTGGATGCGATTCTCCGACAATTTCAGTTTCGGCACAACAAACGAAGGAGGCAAACTGCCTGGATTATGCGGAGGAAACAACTGTTCTGGAGGAGACAACTGTGACGGCACAAACGGATTCTCCGCACGATTCATGTGGAGAGCCGGCGGACAAATAGTGCTTTATCTCTACCACATGGACAAGCCAGAAAAATATGGTGAAGACCATCCGTTGAAATATGCAGATGGAAGCAATGTGATATTCGAGAGAGGCACATGGCACCACATCGAAGAACGAGTAAAAATCAATTCTGCAGGAGATGTATACGACGGTGAAGTGCAGGCTTGGGTAGACGGCAAAGAGGTACTGTCGCTAAAGGGTCTCAGATTCACAAATAATGGAGACAAAGTAGACAAACTATACATCTCTACATTCCATGGTGGAGACGACGAGACGTGGGCACCAACTGAAACCTGCCATATTTGGTTTGACGACATCAGAATCGGAACAAGCCGTGTAGAATCCCGTCTATACACATGTGCCGGGCCTTCCCTTGGTAAAAACAGAGCGTTGTGTGCAGGCTCTCCTATCCTACTCTCCGCATCAGACACCGACTACGATTCATACGTCTGGACGAAAGGCAACACATTGATATCCAACAGCAAAAGCATCACCGTCGACAAAAGCGGAACATATACACTAGCTGTAGACAGCGGATGGTGTGCGAAAAAAAGCACCATCTACATCAGCGAACAATTAGAACCGAATTTGGGAAAAGACAGAGCTATCTGCAAAACATCATTCGAGATCCTTGAGAGTGGCATAGAAAGCAAAAACAACCTTTCTTACCAATGGTTGAAAGATGGAAGAGATTTGCAAACAAACGAGCCAACCATTAAGGTGAAAGATGCTGGAACATATACAGTCAAAGTGAAAGCAGAAGGATGCGAAGAGGCCTCAGCAAACGTAAGACTTACGTCAAAACTACTGAATATCCCAGATGTCACAGACGAACCAGGCAAAACAGTGGAGATAAAACCGTCTCCATCAAAAGATTATATTTGGAAAGACGAGAATGGTCTCCCATTCAGTATTGGAAGCAGTTGCAAAGTGGAAATTCCAAATGGAGAGAGATACATTTACGTATCCGACGCCGACGCATATTCCGGATATGTAGGCAAGAAAAGCATAAGCGTCAACGAATCATTTACGGACAACAGATTCGACAGAAAGATGAGATTCGAGACATTCAGAGATGTCACAATCGACTCACTGTCAATATATACCGCTGACGCGCAAGACGTCGTGTTACGAATCATAACAGACGACGAAGAGAATACAGTATGGGAGCAGAAATATCCAGGGCTTGGTATAGGAGAGCACCGTCTACCTATCAAT
>CAMJFV010000234.1 GCA_946405045.1 uncultured Bacteroidales bacterium
GATTTTATGGAGATCCTCCCGTCTCTAAGGCTTGCATTCAGTTATTTCACGCCTCAGGAGATAAATGAAACGGCTGAGACTGTCGCTGGCCTGTATAACACAGATTCTGTTTCTCTGTTGTATGATGATATAACGGATGAGTCGCTGTGGAATTGCGGACGTGAGTTCGACAGTGAGATAATTAAAGAACTTATGAAAGGAGGATTCGAATATGCTTGATAAAGAACTTGCTCTAAACCGTTGGAGGCTAGTGCTCGGCAGTATGTCAGACAACAGTCTTTCTTTCAGTGGAAGTGAAAGAGAAATCCAGTCGTTTGAGGACATGGAGCAGTTGCTTGATTATCTTTATAGTCGTGCGCAGGGTGATGATGTCCGTGTGGATGAAACGTCCGGCCGAGGTGGTGGGCTTGGACCGTCACAGCTGACTGCGGTAAATTGGATAACAAAAGTAAGAGAACTATTTCCCAAGCAGACGGCTGAGGTGCTAGAACGTCAAGCTCTTGATGAGTTCAAAATGACTGAGCTGCTGACTGACAAGAAAGTGCTTGAGCAGATGAAACCAGATATGTCACTGCTGAAAACAATACTTCAGCTTAAACATTTGATGAAGGGAGAAGTGCTCGAGACAGCAAAGAAGATCGCTCGTACTGTGGCTGAGGAACTGAGCAAGAAACTTTCTCAAAGTACAAGGCAGGCTTTGACTGGCCGACTTGACCGCAATGCCAGAAGCCCTATACATTCGGCACGTAATATTGATATCCGTAAGACTATAAGACGTAACCTGAAAAATTATGATATAGAAAACGAAACACTTGTGCTGAAGGATGTGTATTTCTCAAGCAGAGTGAAAAAATACAACAAGAAGACGGTTATAATTGCTGTCGACGAGAGTGGATCTATGCTTGATTCTGTGATATACAGTGCTGTCATGGCTCAGATAATATCGAAGTTGCCATTTGCAGAGGTCAAACTTATTATATTTGACACACAGGTTGTTGACCTGTCTGGTATGGTGGAGGATCCTGTGGAGGTTATGATGAGTGTTCAGCTTGGAGGCGGTACGGATATTGGAAAAGCCCTTTCTTATTGCGAGTCACTGATACAGTCCCCTTCCAATACGTGTGTGTTGTGCGTGACTGATCTTTGTGAAGGAGGTATTCCGAAAATTCTTCTCAACACTGCTCAAAATATCATGACAAGTGGCGCGAAACTCAGTTTTCTTGCTGCTCTTGATGAATGTGCCAATCCTGCATACGACAGAAATATGGGTCAACGTCTTGCTGATATGGGAGCGTTTGTAGGTGCTTTGACACCTGATCAGTTGGGTGATTATATAGGTAGAATATTTAGTTGACGGAGGTGATGATATGATACAGAATGAAACACTTGCGGCCCAACTCTCTGCGGCAAACGAAGATACTCTGACTGCTCTTGCAAACAAGGGCCTCTACAAACGTGCCTTGAAGGATATAGAGGGTCTTACAGCGGAATATACTGAAGTGGATGACACGATACAGATTGCAGTAGGTGGTGAACAGTGTGTCATAAGGTTCCCGTTTGAAAAAAGTACATGTTCTTGTCCATCAAGGACGGTGTGCAGACATATACTTGGAGCGATATTGCTTCTGAAAAAGGATGTTCCGGAAGGTTTGGCGACGCCTCAAGTTGAGGCTCCTCAGGTTTCTGAGCCAAGCAAAGAATCTCGGGATTTGGAGACAGTTAAAGAATCTCCTAAGAAAAAGTCTTCTGAAAAAGCAGTCGACGATGCTTTGACACCTGATGAAATATCTGAGATTAAGAATTGTGCCAAACATAGTCTCTCGCTGCTCGGCACATTGCTTGCGAGGGGACTTGTTCGTGCGGACAGTTCTGTGGCTGATGCTCTAGAACTTGCGGCTGTCAGTGCCCACACCGCCAAAATGGCTGATGCGGAACGAAAACTTCGTGCGTTGTCTGGCAGACTATCAGACTGTATAAACCGTAGGGCTTCTTTCGATGCTAATGCCTTTACAAGGTCGATATGCTCCTGTGTCTCGATGCTTGTTGAACTGGAAAGTGAAGATGTGTCATATGAAAAACTTGGTGTCTTCCGTGACACTTATGAATTGTATCCTGGGAATCTTGAATTGTTGCCGATCGGACATAAAGAAGTCGTGAGAGGAGAATATCAGGGTGGTGTATTTTATTTTTTGAATCTTGACGAGAGTGTACAGCCACGCTTTCTGATGTATTCTGACCTTCGTCCTACATTTTATTCCCAAGATTCACATAAAAGACAGACTCAAACTGTTATCTGGAGCTTGAATACATCTCTTGCAAACATGATGTATTCAAAACTTTTGTTGAAAAAAGCCAAACTTAGTGGAGAAAAGATTTCAGGTTCTTCTGAGACCGAGGTCGTCTTTACAAGCAAGGCTGAACTCAATTGTCCGCAGTTGAGAAGACTTGTGATAACCGACTTCCGTGAACTTGTATATTCTGCCGAAACCCATAAGGAGAAACTTTTCCTTATTCGCATTCACAAACTTGAAAACTACATTTTCGACAAACATACGCAGGTTTTTTCTATGGAAATCTCCGACCGTGATGGCAGAACTGTGACTGCAGAGGTGAAGTATTTTGCCGAGAATAAGGAGTTTGTCGAAAATATCGAAGAGATATGTGGCAGGATTAAAGATACTGTGAATGTGTGGACAATGCTTGTCTCTGCAAGAATTAAGAATGGTTGTGTCATGCTCTATCCGATAGAGTTTTACGATTTCATAGAAGACATGGACTTCCATAGTTTCTCACCGTCGTCTGAAGACACCGTCGTCGATCCTCAATATGCTCATGTGCTTTTGAATCTTTTGTCTAAAGTGGAAAATAGCGTTGTGAGGTGTGTCAGAAGCGGATTAAGTTCGACTACAGAAAATCATGCTCCACTTATTGAAAAGATCAAACGATGTGGTATGTCTGGACTTGCCGAATTAGCTGAACAATTTTTCGCGTCGGCTGATAGTTACCGGCATAATCTTGACAAAGATGCGGAAAAAGTTCTTTTTGACGCGTCGAAACTAATGAAATATATTATTTTAGCAGAAAATAAATTGGGGAAAATATCAGCGTTATATAATATGAACAACAAATAAAAGGAGGGATAATTATGCTTTACGAAAAAAAAACATCAGCGTTTGAGAATTTTATAAACGACTTTAGAGAACAATTGAAAGATGCGATTTCAGAGGAGGAACTCAATACCGTATGCGAGTATCTTGATATAACTCAGCCGAGGAATAACGCTTTGCTGAGCAAAATCGAAAAGAAGTGTAGGGATACTTTTCATGTACATAGATATGATCTCAATACGATCGTTAAAAAGGAGATAATCAGGAAAGATAATACTGAACTCGCTGAAAGATTCATACTGGCTATTTATACGCTGTTCGGTTGTGAATGCTACGAACTTTTTGATAGTTTCGTAGATCACAGTAGTATGATAGAAAATTCTGAGAAGTATAAATCCCGTATTATAAAACCAATCTCGGATAATCTTGGTATAGATCCAGAGGTTTTATATTATGCGATGTGTTTTGACGATGCTTCCTACCGTCATATGCCTAAGACGACTAACACATCTGTTCTTAGAGGTGTATATGATCTTTATGACAGTCGATATTTATATAGGTTTATTTTTGTCAAAGCTAATCTTCTTTGTTATTTGTTGGAGCAGGAAGGTAAAAATCTTTCAGAGGATGGAAAATGGGCAGTTGTGGCTGCAGAAAAGCTTTGGAAAGAATATTATGACAGTGTTTTGAAGGAGTACGAAAATGCTGCCAATGACGATGAAAAAAAATCGTTTTCGAGACTATTGGCTTATTTGACTTGTGCATTGGGCGAGGCAGCTCCATATTCAAGCAAGGCATGCGAATACTTCAAGGAAGGATATGATAAGGTCTCTTTTAATATCGTAGAAGTTGCAATAAATGCTCCGAATCCATTTGTTAAATTATTTAAATATATTGAAGGTGATGGCGTCGCAAGTGAAACGGAAAAAGGTAATGTTCTGGATAAATTTGCAAAGCTCTTCAAATCAACCAAAACTGACGACTGTTTGGTTACGCCGGAATACATAAGTTCCGTAGCCTTTCAGACTGAAAGCAAGAACTATTTCTTAAATATTGAGGCTTTGCCAGATAGGGATGAGTGGATAGAACGACTTGCCAAAA
>CAMJFV010000235.1 GCA_946405045.1 uncultured Bacteroidales bacterium
TTGGGTCGGTGGTGGTGCCGGTATGGCTCCTCTACGTGCGCAGATCATGCATATGTTGAAGGGTCATGGAATCTCAGATGAGGACCGTAACCGTCCAATGCACTACTTCTATGGAGCACGTGCACTAGAGGAGATCCCATTCCTAGACGATTTCTTGCAGTTGGAGAAAGATTTCCCTAACTTCCACTTCCACTTGGCATTGGACCGTCCAGATCCAAAGGCTGATGCGGCAGGAATCAAGTATACACCAGGATTCGTTGCTCCAGTGATGGGTGATACCTACTTGAAGCAGCACGAGAATCCAGAGGATTGTGAGTACTACTTGTGTGGACCTCCAATGATGGCAAAGACAGTTCTTGACTTGCTTCACAGCCTAGGTGTTGAGGACGACATGATCCGTTTCGATAACTTCGGCGGATAATAATCAGAATCAAAGATTATTAAATAAAAAACACTCGCTTGCAAAAGCGAGTGTCTTTTTTTGTTTATGCCCAGTTTTTAATCATAGAAGAAAGATAAAGATGTTGTCTGACCTTCCACCTGTCAATTTCTCGACCTATAGATAAATATTTCAGCACGTTATATTATCATAATAAGTGCAAAAAAGAGATGATCTCAGAAAAAGTTGTAACTTTGCGGACAAGTTTTGGGGCAAGCATTTGAATAATAATAACATTCATTTCTAATTTAATCATCATAAGAATATGTTGCATCTAAATCTTACAGCCAGTTAATGTTCAACCGAAGCCAACGGACGTATCGTACGTGCTTCATAAACATTATTTTGGCATGTCACATTCATTCAAACACTTTCCTGCTGGCACTTGCTGCTGTTGCAAGTCTCAACACAGAGGTAAGAAGAATGCATCTCGTCGTTTTCGTCGCAGGACAAAAATCCTTATCAGTCAGGGAAAGTTTGACAAACTTCCATTCAAATCTATTGAGATAACTTCTACATGGGATCTCGGAGGAGATGGAAAAATGTTTTGGGGATTCTATGATCCAACGACAAAAAACTATCGAGGTCGTAAGCTCGGCTTTTTCGTTGATCCTACTCTTTGGTGGGAAAAGTCAATGAGAAAATAGACGAATTTGAAGAAACAGAACATCTGTTATATTTTAGCAGATTAAAGGTCAAAGAGTGTTTTATCTGTTAAAGAAAGAACCATTGTGATATCTGAGATTCTTACGGTGGTTCTTCTTTATTCGACCGGAAACTTATCAACTCAAGAGGAATATAAAAAATGAGATTCATAATGTTCTGACTTATTTCTGATTCGCTTTGAATAGGATTATATACTTACTCTGGAAGTCCGCTTCGATAGGTGAATACAAAAGATTCCCTTTTCAATATGGAATATGTAAGAAAATTCGAGAGATGCATCAGAAATATTGATGCAAACTGATATACATTCTGGTGTGAATATAAGGCATACTATAGTGTTCGTTATAGTATGCCTTATTCAGTTTTTTTCCGCTATTTTTTATACCATCGTGGTTTAGAACATCCACATGAGTTAAACATGCCCTTCGTTTGTGCTAATTTATTTACATTCCATGAAGACAAGTCTCCTAAAAATTTGGATCCTTCGAACATGTTTTCCATAATTCTTACATTTCGCACGTTCCACTTAGATAAATCTCCATTAAAGTCGCAATACGAAAACATCCTTTCCATATTTCTTACGTTGCTAACATTCCAGTCTGAGATGTCTTCATTAAACATACTTTTACTGAACATATAACACATGTCCTTCACATTGGATACATTCCATTTGGAAATATCCCTGTTGAATTCGCTAAAACTAAACATTTGTGACATATCTGTCACATTGGACACATCCCATTTAGAAATGTCACCACTAAAAAAACTTTGCTTAAACATGCCTGACATATTAGTCACATTGCTTACATCCCATTTGGAAATATCTCCGTTGAAAAGTGAACCACAAAACATATAGCTCATGTCCGTTACATTGGAAACATTCCAATTTGAGATGTCTCCGTCAAACGTACAAGAGGAAAACATACTAGACATGTTAGTCACGCTACTCACATCCCACTTGGAAATGTCACCATTAAAATCACTGCCGAATAAATCAGACATATCTACCACATTGGAGACGTTCCACTTGGATATATCTCCATTAAAATCGCAATAGCAGAACAGTCCAGACATATCGGTCACGTTACTCACATCCCATCTGGACAAGTCTCGGTTAAACTTGCTTCTCTTGAACATTTCACGCATGTTTGTAACCTTGCTTACATTCCATCTGCTTATATCTCCATTAAAAGGATTTAAGAGAAATTCTTCGTCTTTAGGGCAACCGAACATACATTCCATATTTGTGACGCTGCTCACATCCCATTGTGAGATGTCGCCATCGAAAATACAGCCAAAAAACATATATGACATGTCCGTTACGTTACTGACATCCCATTGAGAAATATCTCCGTTGAATTCATTCCAAAGGAAGTTGTAATTTCTGTCTACTTCATATTCAAACAATCCACTCATATCGGTAATTGCAGAAGTGTCTATACAGTTCAAATCAGCTTCATTGCCCTGAATACGTATCTCGTTTCCAATGGCTTTAAGAAGACTCTTCTTAGTTTTAGGGTGGTATTTGTATTCCATAACTTGTTCTAAATAAATAACTTTTCATGCAATTCAGGAATGTCGCAATCACAACCGAAAAGCATATCAAACTTATATTTCACTTTCTTCACATCCAATTTTGAAATATCCCCAGCAAAATCACTGCATGAAAACATTTCGTTCATGTCTGTAACATTGCCAACATTCCACTTTGAAATATCTCCAGTAAAATGACTGGCATAAAACATACGAGACATGTCGGTGACATTTCCAATATTCCATTTTGATATGTCACCATTGAATTGGCTATATTCAAACATCGTTGACATGTCACTGACTCGACTGACATCTCATTTAGATATATCTCCATTAAATTCACTTTTTTCGAACATTCCTGACATATTTGTCACGTTAGAGACCTCCAATTGGGATATATCTCCATTGAAATATTGGTTTTCAAAGAACATGCCAAACATATCAGTTACTTTGCTTACGTTCCATTTTGAGACATCTCCTTCAAAACAGCAAAAACCATAACGAAGACCAAACAAATTACTCATGTCCGTAATGGCAGAAGTGTCAATGCAATTTAGGTCTGCATCGTCGCCTTGAAGATCAATTTCTTTCTCGATCGCAGAAATCAATTCTTCTTTAGTTTTTGGAGTATATTTATATTCCATAGTCCTAACCTTTATACCATTCTGGAATGTTGCATGGGCAGTTGTCAAACATGCCAAGCATTTCTTTTACCTTGCGAACATCCCATCCTGAAATATCTCCCTTGAACTTACTGTCCTGAAACATACACAACATGATTTTTACTTTAGATACGTTCCATTTGGATATGTCGCCATTGAATCTAGATCCTTGAAACATCAATGACATTTCAGTGACATTTGAAACATTCCACTTAGAAATATCACCCTTGAACTTACTACCCTGGAACATTGCTGTCATATTTTTAACTCTGCTGACATTCCACTTGGATATATTTCCATTAAAGCAACTTCTATAGAACATGCCACTCATATTAGTGACATTGCTCACATTCCATTGTGATATGTCGCCATTAAACTCACTGAGTCCATTTGTATCAAAATATGGATCGACTTTAGCAAATAATTCGCTCATATCTGTAATGGCAGAAGTATCTATATTGTTTAGATTTGCATTATTACCTTCAATATTGATTTCTGTCCTGATTGCATCTATTAATTCCTCTTTTGTTTTAGGATAGTATTTGCGATTTGTAACCAATTTCTTATACCATATAGGGATGTTACAAACACTTTGTTCAAACATACCTTCAATTTTTGTGAGACTGGTTACATTCCATCGCGATATATCTCCTTTGAAAAGACTGTCAAAAAACATACCTGACATATTTTTTACCTTAGAGACGTCCCATTGGGATATGTCTCCAGTAAAATCACTACAATCAAACATACATTTCATGTTAGTGACATTGCCCACATCCCATTTGGAAATGTTTCCGTCAAAAGAGCTTCCTGAAAACAATCCTGACATATCTGTTATGGCAGATGTGTCTATACAGTTTAGATCTGCATTTTCTCCTTGCAATTTAATCTCGTTATC
>CAMJFV010000236.1 GCA_946405045.1 uncultured Bacteroidales bacterium
TCATGATGATCGGGTCTGACATGCAATACTTGAACCCGAAATCACATCGTAAATCGATAAATTTACCCATTGTTTATCTGTTTTTATTTTTTGTACTATGTCTAATCATGAAATGACTAAACAATTTTGAATGCAAATATATATAAATTCATACAATGCCATACTCCAAAACACGCAAACTTTTATGTTAAACATATGTTAAAATAAATCCAAATAAACCATTCAATCCGACGTTTGTGACAATCAATCTGCAGCAAATTGACTAATTTTGCGACAATATTTTACAGATCAATGACAAACAAGATTTTTTCATACATAATTCTGATCCTATTTTGTTTGATTGGATTCTCATTCAACCTTACAGCTCAAAGCATGTACACCTACAGTGGAATCGTGACCGACTCCACAAATGCGGAAAGCGTTCCATACGCCAGTGTATTCGTGGCAGGCACCACAATCGGAACAACTACCGATATCGAAGGTCGCTTCACTCTGAAAAGTGAGACTCCTCTCCAGACAATCACTTTCGCATTCATCGGATATAAAGACAAAACAATAAAGATCCGCCATGAAGGATTGGTCGGCAACATCAGATTAGTTCCCAACAATATGCTTCAAGAGGTAGTGGTGAAAAGACAGAGAGTGCACTACCGCAGAAAAAACAATCCCGCCGTCACCCTGGTAAAGAGGATTCTTGAGAAAAAGGATTCCTTAGACCCTCGCAATGCAGACTATTTCTATAACCGATGCTACACAAAGCAGACGTTGGGAATGACTAATATCGACGATATGATCGAGCGACGCAGGGCTAGAGGCAAGGACGTGTCCGCTTTGGAATCTTCCGCCGACACTTCAGAAGCAACCGGAGCCGTATATATTCCACTATTCCTCGAAGAGCAGATTTCTGACAACACGCACACTGGTAAAAGGAAAGTGCAGAATGACGTGGTTGCGACCAAAAGCACAACCATCATTGAGGTGATTCCGGAAGAGGCTTTCTCAACTTTGATGGCGGATGCCGCACAGGAAATAAACATCTACGACAACGATTTCCGTCTGCTATTTACTGACTTCACGTCGCCAATAGCAAAATACGGCACAGCGTACTACCACTACTACATCACCGACACTATCAAAAACTACAATAATGAAGGCAGAGATTATATAAAAGTGAACTTTGCCCCCGCACTGAAAGAGAATTTTGGATTTGTAGGACATATGCTTGTGGCGAAGGATAGCACATATGGTGTGCGCCACATCGACATGAAACTTACAGAGAATTCACGCATCAATTTTGTGCAGGCGATGAGAATATGGCAAGATTTTGAAGAGACCGAAAAAGGATACTGGACTTTGACGAATAGTACTCTTGCCATGGAAGGAAATCCTTTGGAAAGTGCACAAAGAATAAAAGGATTGTTCGCTAAAATTGAGCGTTACTACTCACCTACTGAATTCACTAAACAAGAAGACATAACAACAGCGAGAGACAACGATTCAGAAAAGGATTGGGATTCATTATTGCCAGATAACGTTCCAGAAGAGGCGATGAAAAACATTGACTCGCTCAAAGCAAAAGCTTACTCTAACAAGATGATGCGTTTTGCGAATTTTTCCGCACGAACTATCCTTGACGGCTATATACCTGTGGGAGGCATCAAAAAACCATGGCTTCACATAGGTCCTATTTTCAGCATCATCTCGACTAACCACCTTGAAGGACCTCGCGTTCTGCTGGGTGCCCAGACAGGCACAGGTCTGTCTTCACGATGGTTTGCCGCAGGATATGCCGCTTATGGATTCCGAGACGAAAAGCTCAAATACATGGGTGAGGCAGAATACTCGTTTTTAGACAAAGAGAAAAGCCGATTCGAGTTTCCACGCAGAAGCATACGTGCAAGCTACACTTTCGACTGTGATATGCCAGGCAACCGTTTCACCAGAAGTCGTCAGGGAAACCTCTTAGGAAGTTTCAGATGGGAGAATCCTAACCAATTTGCATATTTCCGTCGCTCGGAAATAACGCACACATATGAATTTGAAAACGGAATCAGCTACTCTCTTTCCGTGCGTCACAACACAGAAGAGGCAGCAGACGAGCTTGAATACCGTCACAACAAGACATATGAATTAGTAGACAATTTCAAAACTACCGATTTTTCCGTAGAAATATCATTCACTCCAGTGGAGTACCATCAGATTGGATTGACTCGCTATACACTAACAAACCAACATCCGCATATAAGTCTTACCTTCAGCGGAGCTTCCGACAAAATATGGTCGGACTACTCATACAACAGAGTGGAATTGTGCTACGACCAACGATTCTCATTGGCTCCGATCGGATATCTCGATGTGTATGCCAAGGGAGGCAAGGTATTCCAGAAAGTGCCATACCCACTACTCTTCATGCCAGCCACAAATCTGTCGTATTTCGTCAGCAGCGAATCGTTCTATCTGATGAGCAACATGGAATTCATCAACGACCAATACTGCAGTTTGGAAGTCAAACATTGTCTTGACGGATGGTTGTTGTCGAGAATACCGTTTATCAGTAAACTGAAGTTGCGTGAGTTCTGGTCATTCCGTATGCTGTATGGAGGCGTGTCCGACGAGAATAATCCACGCATCAACACAGATGACGAGACTCTGTTTGTCTTGCCAGAAAATTCAAGAATATTGTCCGACAAGAAAAAGCCATACATGGAAGCAAGCATCGGATTATACAATATTCTTAAACTTTTCCAGGTGGAGGTTGTACGACGTATCACATATCTGGATTTTGACGAAGATTATCCAGATCTCCACCCGAACAAGTGGGGTATTAGGTTTGGAACAAAAATCACATTCTAAGGAAGACGGAGCTTACGTCAGAACACAAAATAAGAGAAACGCCTCTTTTTGTGTTCTTCAGCAATTCTAACTTTTTTTAACTATCATTATTTGGAAATACTGCATCACTGCACTAAATTTGGAGAGAAGGGATTTTTTAGGTTTAACTATAAATTTGAGGCGGTGAAAAAGTATTTATCAATATTAACAGGTTTATTATTGAGCGGGTTGACATCAGTTTATGCTCAGACTTTGTCTGGAAATCTCAATGGTCACGAATACATAGATCTGGGGCTTCCAAGCGGGACGAAATGGGCTACAATGAACGTTGGAGCTGACTCTAATAATATTTTCGGAGGATATTTTGCGTGGGGAGAAGTGTCAACAAAAGCAGAGTACGGAAAAGATGTCCAGACCTATAATAAAGATGCGTCGACATTGTTTGCCGCCAATATAATCAACGAAGATGGCACTCTGACCTCAAATTATGATGCCGCGACAAAAAACTGGGGCGAAGGTTGGAGGACACCAAGCAAAAAGGAGTTTGACGAGTTGATTGAGAATTGTGAATGGGAATGGGACAAAGAAAGAGTTGGCTATATTGTCAAAGGCAAAAACGGGAATAGCATATTCCTACCAGCCGCAGGAAACTATTTCGGAAGTTCACAGAAAGAGGCTGGCTACGGCAGATATTGGTGCTCGTCTGTGGATGAAAGCAATTCATTTCGTTCATGGTGTCTATGTTTCCACTCAATTTCTAAGTATATGAGCAATGGAAGCTACGGACGTTATTACGGCAGACCGATCAGACCCGTGACTGATTAAGTTTAGATCTTATAAAAGACGCGATGATTCGCGTCTTTTTTTATTTTTCTTCTGGATTGAATGACATTTACTTTAATTCCGACTTTTCCCTAAATTTAAATCTGTTGCCCCACTCTTTTTTATAACTATCAAGACTACCTACTGGAATATAAACTGTCTTGATGCTTTTTATTTTATTAAACGCTTTCCGTCCGAGACGTGGGGCTATTGGAGCTTTTGATGTGATCGTTTTCAGATTATTGATGCGAGAAAATGCATTATCACCAATCTCCTTCAAACTCTTTGGAAGTGTGAGGTTCTCAACATACAAATCAAAATAGGAAAAGGCTTTTTCGTTAATTTTTGAAATACCTTCAGTAACAACCAAGTCTACCATTCCTTGAGCTATTCCTTTTTTATAAATAGAGCCATCACGACGAATATAAAAGCCTGAGCCATCACGACAAAATGACTTTATCACATTAATCGTATCCGCCTGAGGATCATATTTTTCCACATATAGCTTATAAGGGTATCCCTCTTCATAATAAAAGTTAGTG
>CAMJFV010000237.1 GCA_946405045.1 uncultured Bacteroidales bacterium
GAATGCGACAACGCAACCATCTAAGGTGATAAGCTGGGTGCTTTGATAAGTTATCGACTCTACTTTACCTCTTACTCCGTCGCACTCGATGAAATCTCCGACTCTCACACGTCCTGTCATCAATGTGATTCCATAGAAGAAATTGTTGATCATATCACGCATTGCGAATCCGAGACCGGTAGCAAGACCTGCTGTCACGATTGAGATTCCGCTTTTTGGCACCTGTAGTAAAAACAGAATGAATATGAAGTAGATGCTCCATACAACAATAGAGATAAGATTGTTTACAAGAGTGATATTGGATCTCTCAATCTCATGCACCTGTTTGTTTTTCAGTTTCCAATGCTTGTAGACAGAACGGAAAAGGTATGATATGAATCTGAAGATAAAGTAGAACTCCAACACAACAACAAGTTTGAACAGTGACAACTGACACAAGTCCTCTATGTCGAGGAAGTTTGTGAAGAAGATGTCTTTACACATGGCTGTAAGATCGAAGATATCTGTGGCGATATAGATGCAGAGAAGGAATGATAGCACTGCTGCCACAGGGATCAGACACATTGTGACGAGATCCAGGAACCATGTGTAAGTGATATTGTCGCCTTGGTTGTTTTGTAGCTCGATGATCTTCTTGTTGAGAATATTGTTGTATTCTTCTTTTGTCATTGACGACTCAAAAATTCCGTTTTTGCTTAGAATATGCTTGGCAACCTTGTCTTTTTCAAATGCCTTCATATATTCCGACGCGAATGTTAATGCCTGTACGCATGTAAGCTGGACGAGCCACCAGATGAAAACTTCCACGGCCAAAAGAGCATAACCGAGCCATGCCATGACACAGGCAATGGTCATGATGGTGAGTGATATCCATGCGTATATCTCGTCGTATTTAGGAATGTTCGCGTGATGTTTTCTCACAGAACGGAAGCCCCATATTGTGAACAATATGAGCATTGGAGGGAAGAGAATCACAACCAGGTTGTTTGGCACGAACAGAATGCGGAATATGATGATCACAAGACCCATCATCAAAATAGGGAAGTAGCATGAAAACGCACTCTTTATCTGATCTCCTTTTGTGCGATAGACAAGTGAAAGGGTTATGGCTGCAATTAAAAGCACATACTCTATCAATCGTGAACATGCCATTGTCAGGAAATTCTGACTTGCGAATATCTGAGGCAATGTGCACAATATCGTGAATAGAAAACATGTCAGTGAGATCGCGTAGTATGGAATAAACTCAGATTTGAGTTTTTTTCGTTTGCCATATTGTTTCAGGAAGAAGATGGCAATTCCCGCCGCTAATAATATGATTCCAAAAACCGATAGTACCAGACCTATTATGGTGGTTCCTTTCCAATCTGAATCTTCAGAATCATTGCTTGTATATTTGTCCTTTATGTCATGGAATGCATTGCTGCAATATGTTGAAAAATTGCGGATGACAGATAAATAGCTGTTTCCACCATTTGTGAAGATACTCTGCTGTATCGCTTCATATCTTCCAAGAGCATAATCGTTGACGTTTTTCAGACGGGACTCAACGTGCTCATACAGTTTTTTGTCTTTGATTATATGGTCTCTTACAGAAATGAGATTGGCAAGAATTTTTTTGGATAAAGCCACGCAAGAATCTCTTTCTATCTGGCTGGCTTCCGACAATCTGAAGTCTTTTAGCTCCGTCATAAACAATCTGCTTGCTGATCTTGGTATTGACGGGATTCTGAATGTGTCGTTTGTGTTGCTTATGTTGTTTGAAGAATCTGTCACCTCTTTGGTGATTTCTCTTGCCTTTTCCAGCATAAAGCTATCTTGCTTGGCCTCCATCGCTTTCTTTATCTCCTCAGCGGATGTGGCTGATGTGTCGCCGCCAAGCTGTTTGCCAAAGATATTGATTCCCATACCTTTGGTTGTTGAGTCGATTTGTTGCTTGCCATATTTCTGAGCCTCGTATGCTGCGGTTGCCTGCTCAACAGCCTTTTTGATAGAGTCTTCTTTCATCTTGGCTACTCTAATGCTGTCGATGTTGAATTTCTTTTTTCTTGGGGATATGCTTTCCAACGACTCAATCAAGAGAGTATAGCGTTTGATCTCATTGTCAAGTTTTTTGATGCTGATGTCGAAAGGCATTCTTTTCTTTTTGAAATTGTGATATTGCATGGTTGCCTCATGACATGCGTATGCCATATCGAAAATATAGTCTTGCTTTTGGCTGTATAGCATCAAGGCGATTTTCTCACTCTCTTGAATTGTTTTCAAAGCTTCTCTGTGCTGATTTACGTTGAGACTGTCATATCTTGCCATCATTTCAGTCTCTTCTTTGTATGTTTTTTCCAGTTCTGCTTTAAGCACACTGACTGTGTTGTCTAGGTTTTGTTCGTTTAGCACAGCAAACACTTGTGCTGATATTGCGAAAAGTATTGCAAAGATACTCCAGAGTCTCTTTTTCATCTTGAATTATACGTAGTTAAGAAAATATGTCACAAAATTAGTGAAATTCATAATCTAATAGACATAAAATAAAAAAATTAGGGTTTTTGTATGGAAATATAATCATTTTCAGACCTGTATTTTTGTCTATAACGTACTGTTGAGAGAAAAGATTGTTGCGTGAGACAGATTTTTTTGAAATGTTTTTTCTTTGAAAACGGATTTGTCTACTTAAAAATATGTTGGATAATATAATAATTGATTAAAATGATTGAAGTTGATATTTTTTTCTTGTTTTTATTTTGATTGTTGTCGCAGATAATTTTATTTTGTAGATGCATGAATTGGTTAATTGGTTCCCCATATTGATGCGTATGAATGTGTGAACCATGTTTATTATAGGGTTATATTATGGACTTGATGAAAAGTATATTTCTTGCTTCATTGGCAATGCCAGTCTGCACAATGGCAGCCGATCTAACAATACAAGCAAACCAAATTGGATATCCTGCACAAGCAGTCAAGCAGGCTATGATTTGTAATTCTACTGTTTCTGAATACTCAATTGTTGACGCTAAAAGTGGTACTGTAGTTTATAAAGATTCACTTCCAAAGGCAAAATCGTGGAGAGCGTCAGGTGACAATGTCACTTGGGCGGACTTCACAAAATTCTCTATTCCTGGAGAGTATAAATTGAAAATCGGAACAAAAGAGTCAGAACCATTCAAGGTTCAGAAAGACGGACATGTTTATGATGAATTGTTGACGCAGACGATTAAGGGTTTTTACTTCTGGCGATGCAGTTCTCCTATTGAAAGCAAGTTCGCTAAATTCAAAGGTGTGGATTATTCACGTGCGGCTGGACATCCAGACGACAAGGTTACCGTCTACACAAATGCTAAAGGATCAAAAGTGCATCGTAATGCGAGCGGAGGATGGTACGACGCGGGTGATTACGGAAAGTATACTGTGAATGCGGCAATTACGCTTCATACTCTGCTTACCGCATATCAGTTGAATCCGAAATATTTTGACAAGTTAGACTTGAATATTCCGGAGAGTGGCAACCATACGGCTGATATCCTTGACGAATGTATGTATGAGTTGAAATGGATGCTCTCGATGCAGGATGAGGCAGATGGAAGTGTCTTCAACAAAGTCACTACACTTAAATTCCCAGACATGATTATGCCGGCCGATGATAAGAAAGAACGTTTCTTGATCGGAAAAACAGCGGATTGCGCTTATGATTTTGCTGCGACTATGGCTTTGGCATCACGTGTCTACAAAGGCAACAATGATTATCCGGATTTCTCTGATAAGGCATTGGCAGCTGCGAAGAGAGCTTACGATTGGGCAGTGTCTCAGCGTCATTATGTGATGTTCCAGAACCCTTCTGATTGCAACACCGGTTCATACGCTTCAAGTGAGGTGAAAGATGAGCAGTTCTGGGCAGCATCTGAACTTTTGATCTCTACTGGTGACGCTAAGTATGCATCAGTGCTTAAGTTCTCTCAGTATTTCACTGTTCCTTTCTGGGGTGACGTGTGCACACTTGGATTGATTTCGTTGATGCACAATGAGGATGCATTGCAGGAGAAGGTAGATGTCAAGGTGGTGGAAAAGAAGTTTAAGGAACTAGCTGATGACCTTCTTTCAATCTACAATGAAAGTGTAGGACGTGTGCCAATGAGAGAGTATTTCTGGGGTTCAAACGGACAGGTTGCAAACTCAGGTATGGTGCTTGCGATGGC